>NZ_JAHLQE010000147.1 GCF_018918235.1 Eubacterium sp. MSJ-13 | reverse complement strand
AGTACAACGAATAATTAATAATTGATACATTGAACAAGCCTGCACTTTCGATAGCACACATCAAAAAGCCTCGATGTAGCCCGCCACACCTGCGTTTTTTGACATGCACTCTCAAAAGCACATTCATGCTCAATGTATCAAAGATTTAATTTTCGTTGTACTAGTGTGAAAATTAAAATTTCTCATTTTGTATCTATGTTTATTTAATAGTTTCTTCAGAAATCCCTATTTTTTCATTTTCAAAAGTTTCATGTTCTTCCTGTATGTTTTTGAATAAAACAGCAGATATAAAGATAATTGCAATTATTAGAACAATTGCAATTCGTTTAATCCATTTGGCTAATCGTATTTTTTTCATATATGAAGCAAAGTTGGTATGAGTTATTATATAACTGTTTATAGTTTCCTGTGGAGAACCGAATATATCATATAAATCATTTAGCGTAGCAGTGGGATTGTCTCCACAGTATTCGTTTACTGAATCGCATATATTGTTTAAGTACTTTCGTTCCTTTTTGGTTATTATAGGAAAGAAAGACCTTATCTGTGAAATGTACTTTTTACATAATTTTTTTCGTGTTTTCATTATTCACCTCTTTTTGAAAATTTAAGTCTTGTTGTAAATAAACACTATGATGGCTAATTAATTATATTGTATGAATAATGCTTCGTGCGACAGCCTCATTCTATTTTTATTTCATTAAAAAACATAGTTTCATCTTCAAAAACTTTATAGTCTTTGTACATATGTAATAACAAAGCAGAAGTTAAAACTATTATTGTTGCCATTAAAAGAATAGAAATACGTTTAAACCATTTAGCTATATTTACTTTTTTGAAATATGAACTAATATCATCAGCGTTTGCTAACATATAACTGTTTATAGTTTCCTGTGGAGAACCGAATACATCGTATATTTCATTTAGAGTAGCTTTTGGATTATCTTCACAGTATTCATTTACTGAATTACTTATGTTGTTGATATATTTTCTTTCTTTTTTTGATACTATCGGAAAAAAAGATTTTATCTGTGAAATATATTGCTTACATAATTTATTTTTCAATTGTCATTCTCCTTTGCTTTTAATGTTCATAATAAGTATAATTGATTATATTATCGAAATATTTTTAAGTCAATGTTTTGATAATAAAAACATTGTTGACAAAAGCAATTGATAATAGTATTATGTGATTGAATGGTTATAAATCTCTAGAAAATCAAAGGAGGAATGTAGACAATGAGAAAAGCTATTTTAACAGTAATTGCCGTATTGACGGTATCAGTTGTGGGGATTGCAGCTTATTCATACAATAATGGAAAGTCAGCAAAGGCAACAGATGTAAGTACACAAGTTGAAACCGAGGACGAGGATAATGTTTCTGATATAGAATATATAGAAGGAACTGCGAAACCTGGAGATGATGGTAAAGATGTAAAAGCTGAGTTAAAGAAAATAAAAAATAAAAAAACTGAGATTATGGGTGATTATATTGTAGAGTCATATAGCGTTACTTCTACACCAGTTCCAACAACTAAATAAAACCTTAAAAAAACACCATTTAGATTTAAAAAGATACCTAAATGGTGTTTAAAAGTATATTCTTTAAATAAGAATACATCTAAACTGACGAAAACAGGAATAAAAGCCTTAAAGGAATACGATAGTATACTAAAAAAATAAAAATGTATAATGAATAGGGGCATTGGGCATGATAGATGAAGATAATATTTTATATAATACTTTTACATGCATGGGATTTTCAGAAGAACTTCAAAAGTCGATGAATGAACTTATAATTTATGTTGTCAATACATATATTGATTATGCTGTAAAAGGAAAAAATTTGGATATTAGCAGCTTAAAAGATGAAAATGTAGATGATATTGCCAAGATATATTTTTGTTATGCTCTTGAGTTGATGTTCAGCGGAGTTTTTCCAGAGACATATCAAATTTTAATGCAAAATTATTATGAAACTAAAATGGATTTGTTAGCTGGTACGGATAAGTTAGGAGATATCAGAATACAGTTGTTATTTGTATTATATGCTTCCAAATTATTGCACGCTGGTGACAGAGATATGTTTTTAGAGGTTGCTAATCAATTTGCTTCAAATAGGATTTTTGATGTGAATTATTACAGAAATATTTTGCTTAATGAATAAATTTCAAGTTGTCTATTTAAAATAGAAAGATGATTTTTATTGTAATTATACTAGCAGCTAAATACACCTATACATATTAAGAAAAAAGACAAGTAATTTATAATGGTATTCTATGGCTGAATAATTGAGTGGCAGTTTGATTACATAGAATATAGGGGGAGTAAATCATGAGTAGAGTAAGAACAGCAATTATCGCTGTTATGATATCAGCATCATTATTATGCAGATGTACTCAACAGTCAAAAGAGACAGGAGCATTAAATAACAAAACATCAAAAACAGAAGCCTTAAAAGAAACAGTGGTATCAAATAAAAAGGCATCGAAAAAGGAATCTTCAAAAAAGACACAATCCTCAGCAAAGAAGGATTCTTATAAAATATTTACACAAGATTACAACAATATTTATAAAAATTTTAAAATGAAGAACTTTAAAGAGATTGGCGAGGGAGAATTACAACACTCTTGTACAGCATTTGTAAAACTGAAAAATTTCAGTGAAAAGAGAGATTTTATTGGTAATGATATTCAGAAATCAGTAAAAAGAAATCTTTATTATTATAACAGCGATGAAAAAATACTTATCTACATAACTCATATATATATGAAAGAGTCCATGAATAAACATTTGCTGACCGCTGATTATCCATATGAAACAATAGATAGTAAGCAGAAGTTAAAAATGCCGGTGTATTCTGAGACATATATGTGTTACAGGCACACACTTGTAAATTTAAAAGTATATTCGCTCGATAATAATACATCTAAACTGACGAAAACAGGAATAAAGGTTTTAAAGGAATATGATAGTATACTGAAATAAAACTTTAAAAAACACCATTTAGATTTCAAATGACACCTAAATGGTGTTTTTTGACTATATAGGTGTTTTTTTGCTATACTGATTATACTTTAGTGTCTAAGTTTTGCAGAATTACAGTTATGCATAGATATTGTTATGAACAAGCACTAGTGTACTGTAGCTGCTGGTTGACACACAAGGTGTTTACAGTATAAAAAAGCAGGTGATTATTGTGAGTAAAGAAGAAAAATTAGAAAATTTAAAGAAATATCTTAAGGAACTTGGCAGTGTGGCTGTTGCTTTTTCAAGTGGTGTGGATTCTACATTTCTTATGAAAGTTGCACATGATGTTTTAGGAGAAAAAGCGGTTGCTGTTACGGCTGTTTCATGTTCTTTTCCAAAGAGAGAACTTAATGAGGCTAAGGCTTTCTGTGAACGGGAAAATATCCGCCAGTTTATATGTGAGTCTGAGGAACTTGATATAGATGGATTCTCAAAAAATCCAAAGAACCGCTGTTACTTGTGTAAAAAGGAATTGTTTGGAAAGGTTCTTGATATTATTCATAAAAATGGTATCGAGTATGTGGCAGAAGGTTCAAATATGGATGACAATGGAGATTACCGTCCTGGACTCCAGGCCGTTGCGGAACTTGGAATAAAGAGTCCGCTTCGCCATGTCGGTCTTTATAAGTCAGAAATTCGTGAACTTTCAAAAGAGATGGGACTTTCGACGTGGTCAAAGCCTTCTTTTGCCTGTCTTTCATCAAGATTTGTTTACGGTGAAACGATAAACAGGGAAAAGTTAAAAATGGTTGAGCTGGCTGAGGAATTTCTTATGAAGTATGGTCTTTCTCAGGTGAGAGTCAGGATTCATGGAGAAAAGGAGAGTGGAATTATAGCGAGAATAGAGCTTTCTCCTGATGAGATTGAAAAAATGATGAAAGATGAAGTGAGAAAAGAGATATATGACAGATTTAAGGAAATTGGTTTTGATTATGTAGCTATGGATATGAAAGGCTACAGAATGGGAAGCATGAATGAAGTTTTAGTGCAGTGATTATTATATTATTTTGTGAAAAATTAGATTTTGAGGAGTATTGTTGTGAATGAAATTAGAAATTTGTTGAAACAGCTCGAAGATGGCACCACCACTGTTGATGAAGTTTTGGTGAAGTTGAAGATGGAGCCTTTTGAAGATCTCGATTTTGCAAAGCCGGATTTTCATAGACAGATAAGACAGGGAACTCCTGAGGTTATATATGGTGCGGGCAAGACAAAGGAACAGATAGCAGCTATTACAAAGTCATTGATCGATAAGGGGCAGAAAAATGTGCTTATTACAAGGATGAGTGAGGATGCAGCAGAGTATTTGAAGAATGAACTGTCTGGAAGGTATAGATGTGATGATGACGGATGTTTTTCTGACAATAGTTTATTTTATGATAAATTAAGCAGGATATGTGTGGTTGGCGGCTTTCAAAAACCAGATGGAAAAGGCAGGATCGTGGTTGTGACGGCTGGTACGAGTGACCTGCCTGTTGCAAAAGAAGCTGTTTATACAGCAAAATATCTTGGAAATGATGTGATAGAACTGTTTGATGTCGGTGTTGCGGGAATTCACAGACTTCTTGAAAATATAGAAACAATATTTGAAGCGAGAGTCATAATAGCAATAGCCGGAATGGAGGGGGCTATCGCAAGTGTTGTGGGAGGTCTTGCGGACTGTCCTGTTATCGCAGTCCCTACAAGTGTCGGATATGGTGCATCTTTTGGTGGTCTGTCGGCACTTCTTTCAATGTTAAATTCATGTGCGAGTGGTGTTAGTGTCGTGAATATTGACAATGGTTTTGGTGCTGCTTATCAGGCAAGCATGATAAATCATCTGTAAAGATAAAATGGTTTTGCAAGTCTGTCACAGTAGATTTTGATGGCAGCAGAATGGAGATTTTTATGAAAGTTTTATATTTAGATCTGGGAATGGGAGCAGCAGGTGATATGCTTACTGCTGCACTGCTTGAACTTTGTCCTGATAAGGATAAGGTTCTTGGAAAACTTAATTCGCTTAATATACCGGGCGTACATTTTAAGCGTGAGCTTATGAAAAAATCAGGAATCTGCGGAACTCATATGCATGTGCTTGTCAACGGTGTTGAGGAGGAATGTGGTTGCGGGCATGAAACGCATGACCATGGTCATATTCATATTCATGAAGCACAACATGACGAACATCATATACATAATGGAAATACAGATGTTGTAGCTGACAGCGAGCCTGATAAGCATAGTCACCATACAGATAATGATGGTGTTCATCATACACACACGCATCATCATACATCAATGTCTGATATAAGGGATATAGTGTCAGCACTTAATACATCTGACAAGATTAAGAAACAGATTTTAGATGTTTATGATATAATCGCTGATGCCGAGAGCAAAGTGCATGGTGAGAATGTGAGCCAGATTCATTTTCACGAGGTCGGAAATATGGATGCTGTTGCCGATGTTGCCGCAGTCTGTACTCTTATAGATGAAATTGGGGCTGAAAAGATTGTGGCATCTCCTGTTCATACCGGAAGCGGTTATGTTATGTGTGCTCATGGAAAACTTCCCGTTCCGGCACCTGCAACAGCACTTATTCTCAGGGGAATACCATCTTATAGTGATGGAATAAAAGGTGAGCTTTGTACTCCGACAGGTGCGGCTCTTATAAAATATTTTGCTGACAGTTTTTCGGATATGCCAACAATGTCCGTATCTGAGATTGGATATGGATTTGGAAAAAAAGAGTTTGAAAGACTTAACTGTGTGAGGTCATTTTTAGGGGAGGTTTATGAAAAAAGCAATAATAGATTTTTTTGTGGTGACAAAAAAGAAAATGACACAAATGGATGTTATCATGCAGGTGGAAGTTCAGAAAAGCATGTTAAAAATGGTATCGAGGGCGAAGCGAAAGATAAGATTGTCGAGCTTGCCTGCAATATAGACGATATGACTGCCGAAGAGATAGGTTTTGCTATGGAAAAGATTTTACAGGCAGGTGCACTTGATGTTTATACGATTTCTGCATATATGAAAAAAAACAGACCGGGAACTATCATCTGCTGTATATGTCATGAGGAGGAGAAAGACAGATTTGTAAAACTTATCTTTAAATATACGACAACGATAGGTGTAAGGCAGTATGAGTGTGACAGGTATATCCTTTCAAGAAAAACAGAGAATATAAAGACTGTTTATGGTGATGTAAGGGTAAAAAAATCATCAGGTTATGGCGTACAAAGAGAAAAAATGGAATATGATGATCTGGCTGATATAGCAGACCGTACCGAAGGTGCGGACAGCAGCCGTAAATCGTTGCTTGAGATAAAAAATGAGATAAATCATTGACAAATGATAATGCTCGTTTACAATTAAACCTAGAATGAAAATCAGGGAGGGTGAAAAAGAGAGGATACATAAGATGGGAAGAAAATTAAGCGAGCTGACAAGCGGATTAAAAGTTCATCTGACTGTCTCTTCCGGTACTGAAGAACTTGAATTTGAGACAGATATAGTTCAGTCTGGCGAGGGACATGTGATAGTAGAGCCTATCAGACATGATAACAAGCTGTTGAACTTTTCAAATAGAGCTATCACTAAAGATATAGTTGTTGATTCTCAGCCATTGCCCGAAAAGTACATGGATGTTGATGTAGAGATAACGACACTTGAAAATAAGAAATATCATATAATACTCAGTGAAAAAGAGGGAACTCCGATAAACAGACGAAATGAATTCAGGGTTTATGTCGGAAATTATGTTAAGGCAGAACTTGCAAGTGTAAATCAGTCCGTTGAGGCGATACTTAAAGATGTGAGCATCGGAGGCTTTTCGCTTGTTATCAGGAGACAGGAAGTGGACGGTGTAGTTGGCTGGACAGGGCAGGTCATAAAGGCAGTTTATTATCACGGCGGCAGTAAAAATAAGACACCGATGGTATTTATAGGTAAAGTAGTGAGAGAAGAAGATGTAGATGAGGGCAGGGTTTTAGTCGGCTGCAAAAATTTAAGGCAGCCGTTTGGAATAGAAAAATTTGTTGCAGATATGCAGAGAGAGGAATTACAGCGGAAAAACGGTTGATAATGAATAATGAAATTTTTCTTAATTCGTTGTAATTAGTTATTGATATATGGTATAATTCCAAGAAAGAGATTAAACTTTTAAAATTAAAAAAAAGCGAGGTTTATTATGAACGATAGAAACACAGATTTATTTTTTAACGAGGACAATGAAGAAGTAGCATTAATCACACTTAATGATGAGGAAGGCAACGAAGTTGATGCTGCACTTATGGCAGTATTCCAGATTGAGGAAGTATACAGTGATGAAGAATTTGCTGTACTTATGCCATTGGAGCAGGATGAGGAATCTCTTGCAAACGGTGAGGGAGAAGTGCTTATTTTCAGATATTTTGAAGATGAAGCAGGAGACCCTAACTTTGAAGCTATTGAGGATGATGAGATGGCTCAGACAGCCATTGATGTTTTTCAGGCAATGGTAGACAATGGAGATATAAACATTCAGTTCAATACAGAAGAAGTAGAAGATGATGAGGAGGAAGAAGAAACTACTGCTAGTGGTTCAATCGACCTCGGAGATGTTGTTGTTCATCTTGACGATTACGATAAGTAATCTGATATTCGGATTTAATATTATCAGGCAAGCAGCAGAGCAGATTGCGGATATCCGCCTGACAACAAAGAAGTATAAAATTACCATAGGGGGCATCGTTAAGGTGTCCCTTTTAAATTTAAGATATGGGAGGAAATTTAGATGAATTTCAGGACAGTTGACGAATTTGAAAATTTTGATTTTGATGAAGCACATATAAGTGGTATAGAGAACAGAAACGGTCATGTATTCCTTATGCTTGACAATGTTATGATAAAAGCTAACAATTCCTGCAACAGGGATATACGCGAGATGCGTACAAACGACCTTGTATTGAAACTACAGGATGGAAAGATTACTTCATTTATAAAAGAAGGCGTAAAAGTTTACAATGCTGATGGCGTGTTTCAAAGAGAGATACCTGACGAGATAATTCCTATAGAAAAGTATCAGGAAACATTTGATATGCTTATAGACAAATATATGCTTGAAGTTATAGTTAAGAGAGATGAATCTTCAGGAGAAAATACTTATGAGTTTGAGATTGAATATGAGGAATTTTCATATCTGCTTGTGGTGAAAGCGGCACATGATACGGAGGAATGGGACAGGTTTATGAATAAGTAGAGATTTTTTACTTGACATATCTGTAAGCAATCTAGTATCATGTTGAAAGGTAAAGACTTAGAAAAAGAGGAGTACACATCGTAGTCCGTCAGAGAGAATGGTTCATTGGCTGAAAGACCGTTTAGGAGCGAAAATGTGGAAGGTAGCTTTGGAGTCGTGGATATGAAATAGTCAGTAGTATTCAACGGGTCATTCCGTTAAAGATGTAGAGATGATATTTAAACAAAGATAAACTGCATTTATTATAAATTAAGCAGTAGTGATGGTTTAAACATTAAAAAAGGTGGTACCGCGTGTATTGTTTATTCGCCCTTTATCTGTATTTGTATGGATAAAGGGTTTTTTATTTTGTTCAGAAAGGAAAAATTATCATGGCAAAAGAATTAGAGAAAAATTACAACCCTGCCGACATTGAGAAAAGAACTTATGATAAGTGGCTTGAGAAAAAATATTTTCATGCAGAAGTAAACAGAGACAAGAAACCGTTTACTATCGTTATGCCACCTCCAAATATCACGGGACAGCTCCATATGGGACACGCCCTTGACAATACTTTGCAGGACATCCTCATCCGCTTTAAGCGTATGCAGGGATATGAGGCTTTATGGGTTCCAGGAACGGATCATGCGTCTATCGCAACTGAGGCAAAAGTCGTTGAAAAACTTGCTAAAGATGGAATTAAGAAAGAAGACATTGGACGAGAGAAGTTCCTTGAGCATGTATGGGACTGGAAGAAACAGTACGGCGGCCGTATTGTTGAGCAGCTTAAAAAGATTGGTTCTTCATGCGACTGGGACAGAGAGCGTTTTACGATGGACGAGGGATGTTCTAAGGCTGTAAAGGAAGTTTTCGTAAAACTTTACAATAAAGGACTTATCTATCGTGGTGAGAGAATAATCAACTGGTGTCCTCATTGTCTTACATCTATCTCAGATGCTGAGGTTGAGTATGAGGATCAGGCAGGTCATTTCTGGCATCTCCGTTACAAGACAACAGACGGAACAGGCTATATCGACCTTGCTACAACAAGACCTGAGACACTTCTTGGTGATACGGCAGTAGCTGTAAATCCAAAAGATGACAGATATAAGGATATGGTAGGAAAGATGCTCGACCTTCCTATCGTACACCGTCAGATTCCTATAATCGCAGATGATTATGTAGATATGGAATTTGGTACAGGTGTTGTTAAGATTACACCGGCACATGACCCTAATGATTTCGAGGTAGGACTTCGCCACAATCTTGAGGTTATAAATGTACTCACTGATGATGCAAAGATAGTTGCAGATTATCCTAAGTATGCAGGAATGGATAGATATGAGGCAAGAAAAGCAATCGTGGCAGACCTTGAAGCAGAAGGAGCACTTCTTAAAGTAGAAGACCATGAGCATAATGTAGGTACCTGCTACCGCTGTCATACAACTGTTGAGCCTAGAGTTTCAAAGCAGTGGTTCGTTGCTATGGAAAAACTTGCAAAACCGGCTATTGAGGCAGTTAAAAAAGGTGATACAAAGTTTGTTCCACCTCATTTTGATAAGACATACTATCATTGGTTAGAAGGAATAAGAGATTGGTGTATCTCTCGTCAGCTTTGGTGGGGACATAGAATACCAGCATTTTATTGTGATGACTGTGGGGAACTTATGGTTACTAAGGAAGATGGCTGCACTTGTCCAAAGTGTGGCAAACCTATGCGTCAGGACCCTGATACACTTGATACATGGTTCTCATCAGCACTCTGGCCATTTTCAACACTTGGATGGCCTGATAAGACAGAGGAGATGGATTATTTCTATCCTACAAGCACACTTGTAACAGGATATGATATCATATTCTTCTGGGTAATCCGTATGATGTTCTCAGGACTTGAGCATACAGGAAAAGTTCCGTTTGACACTGTTCTTATTCACGGACTTGTAAGAGATAGTCAGGGAAGAAAGATGAGTAAATCACTCGGAAATGGAATTGACCCACTTGAAGTTATAGATAAGTACGGTGCAGATGCACTCCGTTTTACACTTGTAACAAACAACGCTCCGGGAAATGATATGCGTTTCTACTGGGAGAGAGTTGAAGCAAGCCGTAACTTTGCAAACAAGGTATGGAACGCTTCAAGATTTATCATGATGCATCTCGGTGACAACGAGATTACAACACCGGCATATGACACTCTCAAAGTTGAGGACAAGTGGATATTGTCAGCAGTAAACACACTTGCAAAAGAAGTTACTGAAAACATGGAAAAATATGAACTTGGTGTAGCTGTTCAGAAGATAAATGACTTCGTATGGACAGAGTTCTGTGACTGGTATATCGAGTTTGTTAAACCTAGACTTTTTGCAAAGGATGAGGATAAAGAATCAGCAAACGCTGCATTCTGGACACTTAAGACAGTACTCATCAATTCACTTAAATTACTTCATCCGTTCATGCCGTTTATCACAGAGGAAATCTTCTGCACACTCCAGTCGGAAGAAGAATCTATCATGATATCAAACTGGCCTGAGTTTAAGGAAGAATGGGACAACAAAGATGCCGAAAACAAGGCAGAGCTTATGAAAGCACTCACAAGAGGAATAAGAAACAGAAGAAGTGAGATGAACGTAGCACCATCAAGAAAAGCTAAGGTATATATCGTAGCAGATGATGATGAGACAAAAGAGACACTCACATCACTTATACTTTCATATCAGCATCTTATCTCAGCGTCAGAAGTACAGGTACAGGCTGACAAGGCAGGCATCGAGGACAATGCGGTATCAGTAGTTATAGATAAGGCAACTATCTATATGCCGCTTGCAGACCTTGTAGACCTCGCAAAAGAAAAAGAGCGTCTTGAAAAAGAAAAGAAACGCCTTGAGGGAGAGCTTAAGAGAGTAAACGGAATGTTAAGCAATGAGAAATTCATGAGCAAAGCACCGGAAGCAAAGATAAATGAAGAAAAAGCAAAACTTGAAAAATATCAGGCAATGATGAGCAAAGTAGAAGAAGAACTTGCTGCTCTGTAAATAATAAGTATTATTGTTATGAGCAAATAACAGGGCGGATTGCGAATATCCGCTTGCCTATAAAGCTGTGAAACATAATCATATGTGTATTCACAGCTTTTTTAATTAAAATAAAAATATATTTAAACTCGGACAACCACCAGTATTGATAGCCAAATCGGGAAATTTATTCCCATACTTGCATTTACAGGTCAACTAATATATAATTTTCTTATAGTAGCGGTATTATACATATTATCGTTATAAATTCATGGCGAAACCCCATAGGCTTGACTAGGGGATGAAAGCCACATATTTTTTGCTTGATTTTTATATATGGGAGATTGACTATGCTTCCTTATCACAATCGGAAAGATTGATGTGATAGAAATTTACCGCTAATGTAGTCGTTAGGACTGCATGGTAATGAAAGTGCTTACTCAAATAGACTTATACTTGTATATCCAAAGCCTGTGAATGGTGTACGAATACAAGCTAAACTTTGATAGTAAGGACCCCAATGGTTTGACAGTGGGAGTAGTCAGTAGCAAGGAAGGGAGGAGGGTATCATGGAAGATAAAGCAAATGCAGAGGTTCTTGGTGGAGGAGAGATTACATTTTCAGATGACGAATCTGAAGCATATCTTTGTATAATTACAACGGATAAGGCAAAATCTGATTACACGGTTGACGGTCTTAAGAAAAGGTTGAGTCAGGCGGGCGTCGTAAATGGAATCGATGAAGCTGAATTGAAAAAAGTCATAGATCAGAAAATCTACAATATACCTGTTAAGGTCGCAGAGGGAAAAAAAGCTGTTGATGGCGTTGACGGCTGGTATGAATTTTTGTTTCAGACAGAGATTGATACAAAGCCGAAGATACTTGCAGATGGTTCTGTAGATTATTCAAAGTATGGAGAAGTTCCTACAGTTGAACAGGGGCAGACAGTAGTTGTATATCACCCGGCCATACCCTGTGAGGATGGTGTCTCAGTAAAAGGTGAGACTATTATTGCAAAAAAGGGAAAAGAACTTGCAAAGCTGGGCGGCAGGGGATTTATATATGACAGTGAAAAAAAAGAGTATCGTGCAAAATATGATGGAAAGATAACATATCGTGATAACAAACTTCAGATAGAACCTGAACTTATTATAGAAGGTGATGTGTCATTTTCGACGGGTGATGTTACATTTCAAAATGATATTCATATACATGGAAATGTACTTACGGGAGTAAAGGTTATATCTGAAAGAGGTAATATTATCGTAGATGGATATGTAGAGTCGGCAACATTAAAAGCGAAAAAGGACATAGTTCTTAAAAATGGAATGCAGGGAAATGGCAAGGGATATCTTGAAGCCGGTGGAGATGTAACTGGTAAATTTTTCGAGCAGGTTCAGATAAAATGTGCCAAAGATATAAATGCAAATGCCATTATGAACTCAGAAATCGAGTGTGGGCAGGATGTACTTGTATCAGGAAAGTACGGTATTATTATTGGTGGAACGGTATCTGCGACAAGGTATATACACGCAACGATCATTGGAAACATGTCGGAGGTAAAGACAACGCTTCGTGCCGGAGTAGATGGGGATCTGTTTGCAATGCTTACAAAATGTGAGCAGGATATGTCTGAGATAGAGAAGGAACTTGCCAAGGTTACAAATGTGCTTGGACAGGTTCAGATACTCATTGAAAAAACTGGACGTACAGATCTTCTCGAAAAGAAGATGGCACTTATGCGCACTAAGATTGAGAAAGATACAAAACTTAGTGAGCTTACGAAGAAGAAACAGAATATTGTTGAGAAAATGGGGAAAGCCAATCTTGCAAAAGTCACTATTGAAAAGGTTATATATCCGGGAAATGTGATTACGATAAATGGTGTAAAAGCAGTTGTAACCGAAGAAGAGAGACATGTGGAATATGCAAGGCGAGGGGCAGGAATTATAGTATATAAGATAGGGGAATAATTAATTTGTCGCAATTTGCGGCGGATAACAGTTGATGAAAATCGGGAGGTAGTGTAGTATGGATTTTGAAGCTGAGTTGGCAAAATTTCAGCCAAGTTTGGAGATTGATCAGGCAGAAGATGCTATTTATGGAAACAATACGACTGATGTTACAGATTTGCTTCAGAGTATTTTAGAGGACAGTCAGGGCGGTAAAAATACTAAAAAAAATAAATCAGCAGGATGGGTGGAAGAGTAATGAATTGTCCAAGATGTAATGCCAATGTAGCTTTTAAGAAAAAAAGGTGTGACAACTGTGGTCAGGATCTTAAAAATTACCGCAGAGTTGTCAGTCTGTCAAATATTTATTATAACAAGGGACTGTCACAGGCAAAGGTCAGAGATCTGTCAGGAGCCGTTTCATCTCTAAAGCTTAGTTTACAATTTAACAAGTTAAATACAAATGCAAGGAACCTGTTAGGGCTTATTTATCTGGAAGAAGGAGAAATCGTATCTGCATTAAGTGAGTGGGTTATAAGTAAGCATTACCAGGCGGAGAACAATGACGCAGAGGATTATATCAAACTGATACAGTCAAATCCAAATAAACTTGAAACATACAATCAGACGATCAGAAAGTATAACTCTGCACTGAATTCTGCAAAGCATGGCGATGAGGATATGGCGATAATACAACTTAAAAAGGTTGTAAACCTTAATCCAAAATTTATAAGGGCACATCAGCTTTTAGCTTTGCTGTATATGATGACAGGAAAAAAAGACAACAGGGTTAAGGCGTTAAAACTTCTTAGGAACATAAGCAAGATTGATGTTACAAATACAACAACATTGCGTTATATGAAAGAGTTATCAGATGTTCATCTAAGAGGCGAAAGTCCGAAACCACAGCCCAAGCCTGCCAAAAAGGAGCCTGAGAGAAGGACTCTGCCGCAGGTAGATCCTGATGCATACAAGACGATCACACCGTATAAAGAGGAAAGACCGTCGATTATGCCATTTATAAATATTATTGTAGGTATTGTCATAGGACTTGCTCTTATGTATTTTTTGATAATCCCTCATATGAAATCGAACGAGGTACAAAATGCAAATGACAATTTTAAACAATATAGTGAGCAGCAGGCAGCAGATGACAGTGATTCATCTTCACTGAAAAGCAAAAATGAGTCACTTCAGAAAGAAATCGACGGCTTAAAGAGTCAGCTTAAGGAAATTCAGGGAGATCTGAATACTGATGACGGAAAGACAATCCTCGATGTGTATAATTCACTCTTTAGTTCAGCAAGCTCATATCTTGCAAACGATACGGAGAATGCTGCGAAGAAGCTGTTAGATATTGACGAGAATACGCTTAAAGATGAATATGCAAAGAAAGTATACAACAAAATAAAAGAAAATACATTTGCAGTTATGTCAGAAAATTTATATCAGCAGGGATATTCTTATTACGATAGCGGTGATTATGGAAATGCGATAAAGACATTAAAGGAAGCTGTTAAGTATAATGAGACAAATGTCAAGGCAATATATTTCCTTGGAAGAGGTTATCAGAAACAGCAGAAATATGATAAGGCAAAGAAATATTATGATACTATCGTAAATGATTATCCTGATTCAGATAAAGTGGCACTTGCAAAATCAAAATTAGCAGAGATGGGATATTAGTGTGAAGATTTAGTTTTCATACTGTGATAAAGACAGAAGTCTGTCGTTTATGTAATCTTTATGGTTACATTGCGGCAGGCTTTTTTCGTTATAAAGAAAGGAGAGATTGATTATGGATATGATGCATTATGAAATCAAAGGTAATTGTCTGGTGGTCTATATCAAAGACGATCTTGACCATCATGCAGTTACTTATCTCAGGGAAACATCCGACAGGCTTATTGAGGCTGGAAACGTAAAAAACATTATTTTTGATTTTAAGGATGTAAGTTTTATGGACAGTTCAGGGATAGGTCTTATTATGGGGCGTTACAAAAAAGTAATGTTTATCGGTGGAAAGGCAGCCGTGACGAATGTCGGCAAGGCGGTAGACAGGATATTTAAAGTCTCAGGTTTATATAAGATTATAGAAAAATATGATACGATACAGGAGGCGTTTTATGAGAATAGAATTTGAGAGTTGTTCACAGAACGAGGCATTTGCAAGGACTGTTGTAGCAGCATATATAACAAGACTTAACCCCACGCTTGAAGAGTTGTCCGATGTAAAGACGGCTGTTTCAGAGGCTGTTACAAATGCAGTTATACATGGATATGAATCGGGACCTGGGAGAATTTTTATGACATGTGAGATACATAATAATGAGGTGGAGATTGAAATCGAAGATTTTGGTGTCGGTATCGCTGATATTGACAAGGCGATGGAACCCTTATATACGACAAGACCTGAATGGGAGCGTTCAGGAATGGGATTTGCTTTTATGGAAGCATTTATGGATGAGATGAGAGTCGAGTCTGAGGTTTCAAAAGGAACAAAGGTGTTTATGAAAAAGAAAGTCGGGGCAAAATAGCATGCAGGATGAAATAAGATGTTTGCTAAAGAAAGCCAGGGCGGGTGACAGAGAGGCAAGAAGTGAGATTGTTGAAAAAAACATGGGGCTTGTCTGGAATGTTGTCAGACGATTTACCGGCAGAGGATACGAGGCAGATGATATATTTCAGATTGGATGTATAGGACTTATAAAGGCAATTGATAATTTTGACATGAGTTTTAATGTCTGTTTTTCTACATATGCTGTTCCTATGATAATGGGAGAAATCAAGAGGTTTTTAAGGGATGATGGTATGATAAAAGTAAGCAGGACGCTTAAGGAGAATGGCTGGAAGATAAAACAGGCATCTGAAAAGTTAAGTCACAAATATGGAAGAAATGCAACGATAAGTGAGATTGCAGCGGTCACGGAACTTTCTGAGGAAGATATAGTTCTTGCACTTGATGCGAATGTTGAGGTTGATTCAATCTACAAAAATGTATATAGGGATGATGGAAGAGAAGTTATGCTTGTAGACCAGATATTAGCAAAGGAAACGGTGTGTGACAGGGAGAAGGAGAAGGTATTAAACCATATACTCGTTGATAATCTTATAAAAAAATTAAAGGGAAAGGAGAGAAAACTTATCGAATACAGGTATTTTAAGGAAATGACACAGACACAGATAGCTGATAAACTTGGAATAAGCCAGGTTCAGGTGAGCAGACTTGAAAAAAAGATTTTAAAACGCATGTATCTTGAATTAAATTCATAGCATGAAAACCAATTTAATGAATAAACAAAAAATAATAAGCCATACTACTGTTATCAAGAGAACAAAATGGAGGTTTTTTTAGATGATGAGAAACAGAGGATGGCTTATTGCCGTTATTATAGGAATCGCACTTATGACAACTGTTTGCTACTGTACGATACAGAGGAATACACGTACTGAATATACAAATGGAAGGATAATTTAGTTTGGCACAGATTTATTGTAGGCAGTAAACTATGCAAGAATGGAGATTAAGATGAGTCAGGTTGAAAATAAAACAATTTATATAAAAGCCTCGCAAAGTAAAAAAGTTGCCAATAAAAGAATAGTGCTTTCTGATGTACTTGACATTATCTCGCTTGACAGTGATGCCGTAAAGCGGGCGGGAGATATAGTTCTCCATACTGTAAAGGGAGATAAGAACGAAAAGGTGATTTTTTCGATAACAAAAGTGATAAATCTGATACAGAAAGAATGTCCTGCATTCAGTATTGTGAACATAGGCGAACCGGACTTTGTGGTAGAGTACAAAATGCCTGTTAAACCAAATCCGGCATGGGAATATACAAAACTTGCCATAACCTGCATAATAGTATTTTTCGGAGCAGCATTTACTATTATGACATTCAATACTGATGTAAGTGTCGGTGATGTTTTTGACGATTTTTATAAGCTGGTAAAAGGTGTTGACAAGAGTTCGGGCAGTATACTTGAGATATCCTACAGTATAGGTATACCAATAGGAATCCTGTGTTTTTACAACCATTTTAAGAGCGATAAAGTTCACGATGATCCGACACCTGTTCATATAGAAATGCGAAAATATGAGGAAGATATGAATAAGGCGATAATAAAGGATGCAGACAGAGAGGAAACGATAAGAAAGTAAGGTTTTTATCTTTGTATCGGAGATACAGGCAGGGGTATATTGCAGTGCTAGTGTATTGTATCATTGATATTTCGCTAAATAACTTGTGTAAATTTCCATCTGC
>NZ_JAHLQE010000014.1 GCF_018918235.1 Eubacterium sp. MSJ-13 | reverse complement strand
TTATCGCTTTGTTGCGACAGCGATATTTATCTTACAACATCTTTTCGACATTGTCAAGTATTTTTTTTCAATCTTTTGTATCTCGCCTCACGACCGTCCAATAAATTGAAATTTAGTGGAATGAACCACAACGGAGAAAGAGGGATTTGAACCCTCGCGCCGCGTGAACGACCTACACCCTTAGCAGGGGCGCCTCTTCAGCCTCTTGAGTATTTCTCCATTCAGCAAATTTCTGCTGAGCAAGACCTAGTATACCAACTTTACATCCTCTTGTCAATCATTTTTTTTAATTTTCTTTATTTTTTATTATTTTTCCCTGTTTTTAGGGATTTATACCTGTTTTTAATGGACTTTGATCACTATCCTAAATGTTAAATATACTCTTATCACAATTTATGAATTATGAATATCATACATATTATTCTTTTCATTATCTATTACAACTATTGCTGGAAGATTTTCTACTTCTAATTTTCTTATAGCTTCTGTTCCAAGATCATCATATGCTATCACTTCTGCTTTCTTTATACATTTTGATAGCAATGCACCAGCCCCGCCTATTGCCGCAAAATATACTGCGTTATTCTTATGCATTGATTCTATAACTTTATCCGAACGCTTTCCCTTGCCTATCATGCCCTTTAAACCATGTTCAAGTAACAATGGAGTATATTTATCCATTCGACTACTTGTAGTTGGGCCTGCTGAACCTATGACCTGTCCTTCTCTTGCCGGAGATGGTCCTAGATAATATATTATATTATTCTTCAGTTCAAACGGTATATCACCGCCATTGTTTATTGCCTCATACATTCTCTTATGTGCTGCATCCCTTGCAGTATATATTGTTCCTGTTATATATACATAATCTCCTGCTTTTAATGAATTTACGACTTCATCATCTATCGGTGCATTTATATATCTGTCCATTTATATGCCTCATTTCCTTATTTTTTCTATTCTTAATCCATTGTTGCGTTTCTGCCACGCAGATGTGAACATTAACAATTGCAATCTGCGTCTGCCATAAAAACAATTTATTTTGAAAAAAATAAATTGCCAGCCCTTACTTATTATAGAATAATATTCTCTATTTTTGTGCATAACATATGTAAAGCACAAATCTTAGGTGTAAAAATTTATAAATTTTACATTATTCTCTTTTTATGGCGATTTACATGACAGCACATATTTATAGCGACAGGAAGTCCCGCTATATGCGTCGGATAAGTCTCAATATTTACGCCAAGTGCCGTTATCTTTCCACCAAGTCCTCCCGGTCCGATATTGAGGTTGTTTATCTTTGCAAGGAGTTCCTTTTCAAGCTCTGCTACATATTCTATACTACTTTCACTGTTTATATCTCTTGTAAGTGCCTTTTTGGCAAGCAGTGCACATTTTTCAAATGTTCCGCCTATTCCTACTCCGACTACCACAGGAGGACATGCATTTGGTCCTGCAAGTTTCACAGTCTCTATAACGGCATTTTTAACGCCTTCTATGCCATCGGCTGGTTTTAACATACATACTCTGCTCATATTTTCGCTTCCAAATCCTTTTGGTGCTACGGTTATCTCTACTTTATCTCCCGGAACTATCTCATAATGTATTATTGCTGGTGTGTTGTCTTTTGTGTTTTCTCTTATAAGCGGATCTTTTACTACTGATTTTCTCAGATATCCCTCTGTGTATCCCTCTCTTACACCCTGATTTATGGCATCCTCAAGGCTTCCACCTGTTATATGTACTTCCTGACCGACTTTTATAAATACAACAGCCATTCCTGTGTCCTGACATATTGGAATCTGTTCGTTTTCAGCAATCTCCATGTTTTCTTCAAGCTGGCTTAATATTTTCTTTCCTATTTCTGAATCTTCGACTGCTGCCGAATCTATTATTTTATTTTTTACATCGTCTGAAAGTACATAGTTTGCTTCTATACACATTTCTTTAATGTTCCTTGTAATCTCATCCGTTGAAATTTCTCTCATTTTATCCCTCTTTTCTGCACGCATTTTTTGTATATATCAATTTTGTGCGAAGTGTGTTTAAACATAAATTTTGTTTGATTTTTTATTGATTAATCTATTTCTAAAGCTCCATCTAATCTCTATTTTTTAGATTAGATTTTTATATTTATTTTTCCGTCTTAGTATATTTTGCAATAGAATTGATTTTTTATATTTCAATATAGCCCGGTCGTATTAAACCGGGCTAATAAGATTTATTATTTTATTTCATCTTCCTCGATAAGACCATTCTCAACTTCTTCCGGAATTGTTTCTCTCACACGAGTCATACTTGCTACAACGACTTCTCTATTTTCCGAATCCATTTCAATCATCTTTACTCCCGATGTAATACGTCCAAGAACTGATACTTCATTTACCATAAGCTGTATGATTATACCCTCTGTATTTATAATCATAACTTCAGTATCTTCATTTACGGCTTTAGCTGCTACTACATTACCTGTTTTTTCGGTAATCTTATAACATTTTATTCCTTTTCCGCCACGATGCTGTACTGTAAATTCATCAATTGCCGTTCTCTTACCCATTCCGTATTCAGATACTATAAGTAAATGTTCCCCCTGAGTATTTAACTGCATTGCAACCACTTCATCGTCGTATGAAAGGTTCATACCTATGACACCCATAGATACTCGCCCTGTCGTTCTTACATCGTTTTCGTTAAATCTTATACACTGACCATGCTTTGTAACTAGGAATACATCTTTTGTATTGTCAGTAACCTTAACTTCTATCAGGTCATCATCATCCCTGAGGTTTATTGCCTGAAGTCCTGATTTTCTGATATTGGCATATTCCATGATTGATGTTTTCTTTACAATACCCTTTTTTGTTGCCATAAAAAGATATTTATTTTCGTCATAATCACGGAGCGTTATGACCGCTGTTATCCTCTCATCAGGCATAAGCTGGATAAGGTTGATGATAGCTGTTCCTCTCGCCGTACGACCACATTCAGGTATCTGATATACCTTAAGCCTGTACATTCTTCCCTTGTTGGTAAAGAACATTATATAGTGGTGTGTTGTGGTCATAAGCATATTTTCGATATAGTCATCATCTATCGTCTGCATACCTTTTATACCCTTACCACCACGATGCTGGCTCTTAAAGTTATCTACTGACATACGCTTGATATAACCTAGTTTTGTCATTGTGATGACCGTGTTTTCGTTTGGTATAAGATCCTCCATTGATATGTCAAATTCATCATATCCGATGGATGTTCTTCTGTCATCACCGTATTTGTCACGGATTTCAATTATCTCTTTTTTGACAACACCAAGTAATACCTTGCGGTCCGCAAGGATAGCTCTGTATTCTTCGATTACTTTCTTTAATTCTGCATACTCATTTTCAAGTTTTTCTCTTTCCAGACCTGTGAGTGCACGAAGACGCATCTCGACAATAGAATTTGCTTGCGGTTCGGACAGAGAAAATCTCTCCATAAGTTTTTCCTTAGCTTCTGCTGCTGTCTTTGAGGCTCTTATAAGCTGTATTACCTCGTCTATATTGTCAAGGGCGATAAGCAGTCCCTCGACGATATGTGCCCTTTCCTCAGCCTTGTTTAAGTCGTACTGTGTCCTTCTTGTAACGACTTCCTCCTGATGTTTCAGATAGTATTGAAGCATCTGTAAAAGGTTCATTACAACCGGTTCATTATTTACAAGGGCAAGCATGATAACACCGAATGTGTCCTGTAACTGGGTATGCTTATAAAGCTGGTTAAGAACTATATTAGGATTTACATCTCGCCTAAGCTCGATACAGATACGCATACCTTCCCTGTTTGTTTCATCTCTAAGGTCCGTTATACCGTCAACCCTTTTATCCCTGTGAAGTTCTGATATCTTCTCTATAAGTTTTGCTTTGTTTACCATGTATGGAAGTTCCGTCACGACAATCCTATTCTTACCGTTTTCCATAGGCTCTATATTTGATACGGCACGGACTCTTATCTTACCTCTGCCTGTCCTGTAGGCTTCCTCTATACCGCTTGTTCCAAGAATTTCCGCTCCTGTCGGGAAGTCAGGTCCTTTGATTATTTTTAATAGTTCTTCTATCTCAGTTTCTTTATCTATCTCATAATTATCGATTATCTTTACAACACCATCAATAACCTCACGGAGATTGTGAGGTGGTATATTGGTCGCCATACCTACTGCGATGCCACTTGTTCCATTTACAAGAAGATTTGGAAATCTTGATGGAAGTACAACAGGTTCTTTTTCAGTCTCATCAAAGTTCGGTATAAAATCAACTGTATCCTTCTTTATGTCACGGAGCATCTCTATTGAAATCTTACTAAGTCTTGCCTCCGTGTAACGCATAGCTGCTGCCCCATCACCATCGACCGAACCAAAGTTTCCATGTCCGTCTACAAGAGGGTATCTTGTAGACCAGTCCTGTGCAAGGTTTACGAGTGCTCCATAAATAGAGCTGTC
This sequence comes from Eubacterium sp. MSJ-13, assembly GCF_018918235.1. Taxonomy (GTDB): domain Bacteria; phylum Bacillota; class Clostridia; order Lachnospirales; family Lachnospiraceae; genus Butyribacter. The sequence continues at coordinate 27,250 of NZ_JAHLQE010000014.1, read as the reverse complement.
ACCATGTGGATGGTATTTACCCATTGTATCACCGACGATACGGGCACATTTACGGTGTGGCTTGTCAGGTCCGTTATTTAATTCTATCATGGCATACATAATACGCCTCTGAACAGGTTTTAGACCGTCCCTTACATCAGGTAAAGCTCTTGCAGCTATTACCGACATTGCGTAATCTATGTATGAGGTCTCCATGGTCTTTTTAAGGTCAACTTCATTAATCTTATCAAAGATATTCTCGTCCATTTTCATCCTCATTTCTGCATTTTGCTAATTTTCATACTAATCCTGCACTGTTTTGCACATATCAAGTTTGTGCAAAGCACAAATATTGGATGTGAAAATTTTGAATTTTCACACTATATATCTAAATTCCTTACATACTTAGCATTTTCCTCAATAAACTGGCGGCGTGGCTCGACTTTATCGCCCATCAATGTATTAAATACCACATTCATTTCCGCCTCAGAATCATTGTCCATGTTTACACGGAGAAGTATTCTCTTTTCAGGATCCATTGTCGTATCCCAGAGCTGCTCTGCATCCATCTCTCCAAGACCTTTGTAACGCTGTATCTTGTTGCTGCTGTCTCGCCCTATCTCCTCAAGTATCTGTGCAAGCTCTTTATCATCATAAGCATAGCGTACAACTTTGTTTCTCTCTACTTTGTAAAGAGGCGGCTGTGCGAGATATACATGCCCCTGCTTGATAAGGTCAGGCATAAATCTGTAAAGGAATGTAAGCATAAGTGTTGCGATATGTGCACCGTCTACATCGGCATCAGTCATTATGACTATTTTATCATATCTTAGCTTTGATATGTCAAAATCTTCACCGATACCTGTACCAAATGCTGTTATCATCGCCTTTATCTCATTGTTTACAAGAATCTTATCAAGTCTTGATTTCTCAACATTTAATATCTTACCACGAAGCGGAAGTATAGCCTGTGTCGCTCTGTTTCTAGCTGTCTTTGCACTTCCTCCGGCTGAATCTCCCTCGACTATATAGATCTCGCAGTTCTTTGGATCTTTATCACTACAGTCGGCAAGTTTTCCAGGAAGGCTTGTACTTTCAAGCGCAGTCTTTCTTCTTGTAAGATCCCTTGCCTTTCTCGCTGCATCTCTTGCCCTCTGTGCAAGTATGGCTTTATCACAGATAAGTTTTGCAACCTGAGGGTTCTGCTCAAGGAAGTATGTGAGCTGTTCGCTCATTACACTCTCAACGGCACCTCTCGCCTCACTGTTGCCAAGTTTCTGTTTAGTCTGACCCTCAAACTGAGGTTCAGAAATCTTTATACTTACGATTGCTGCAAGTCCCTCTCTTATGTCCTCACCGGCAAGATTAGGCTCACTATCCTTGAGAAGTTTGTTTGTTCTTGCATAATCATTAAAACACTTTGTAAGGGCATTTCTAAATCCAGTAAGGTGTGTTCCTCCCTCAGGTGTTGTAATATTATTTACGAAGCTGTATGTGCTTTCTGTATATGAATCATTATGCTGCATTGCAACTTCAACATAAATATTATTTTTAGTTCCCTCACAGTATATAACATCATCATAAAGCGGAGTCTGGCTTTTATTCAGATAATCAACATACTCCTTAATACCACCTTCATAGTGAAAAGCTCTTATCTTAGGCTCTTCAAGTCGTTTGTCTATAAGTGTTATTTTTATCCCCTTTGTGAGGAATGCCATTTCACGAAGTCTCTGTCTAAGTGTATCAAAGTCAAAAACAGTTTCTTCAAAGATTTCTTTATCGGGTAAAAATACAACCTCTGTTCCTCTCTTTGTTGTATCTCCAACGACCTTGAGCGGATACATGACCTTTCCACGCTCATATCTCTGTCTGTACATTTTTCCGTCTTTGTGAATAGTGACTTCAAGCCATTCCGACAAAGCGTTTACAACAGACGCACCTACCCCGTGAAGACCTCCGGATACCTTGTATCCACCGCCGCCAAACTTACCGCCGGCATGAAGGATTGTAAATACAACTTCTACCGCTGGCAAACCTGCTTTTTTATTTATACCTACAGGAATTCCACGGCCGTTGTCTTTTACGCAGATGGAATTATCCTCATTGATCGATACCTCGATCTCAGTACAATATCCTGCCAATGCCTCATCAACTGAATTGTCCACTATCTCATAGACCAGATGATGAAGTCCTCTCACAGATGTACTTCCAATGTACATACCCGGTCTTTTACGCACAGCCTCAAGTCCCTCTAATATCTGAATCTGGTCTGCACCGTATTCACCATTTACTTCTGTTCCCATCTCTTCCTCCATTTCCTGCTAATTAACTGCATTACTTTTTATACTCTCCACTTTATTTCTCTATCTGTACTGTACCATTTGTCACTTTAAAAATTCTGTCTAAAGCAAGACTCTTGTCTATAAATTCTTCGAGTCCAGTACATGTAACTATCGTCTGTATATCACTTATGCTTTCCAGCAGAAAATTCTGCCTGTTTCTGTCAAGTTCCGATAATACATCGTCAAGTAATAATACAGGTGTATCGCCTATTATTTTTTTAACAAGTTCTATCTCTGCAAGTTTAAGTGAAAGTGCACATGTTCTCTGCTGTCCCTGCGAACCATATCTGCGTATATCTATGTCATCATTCATAAAACATATATCATCTCTGTGCGGTCCGACACCTGTGTTGCAAAAATGCAGATCTTTTTCCCTTGTATCTCTTAATTTTTTTGAAAAATTTTCCACTGATATATCAGGCTCATAAAAAACCTTTACATGTTCTCTGCCACCAGTCAATTTTACATTATTTTGTGTGACGATCTCTGAAAGCATTTCCAAAAATTTTGTACGGCTTTTTATTATCTTTGTTCCATACAGAACAAGCTGTTCGTCCCATATATCAAGTGTATCTGCAAGTGATGGCTTATACATTATCTGTTTTAACAATTTATTTCTCTGCTGAAGTACCTTATTGTACTCACCAAGATCATAAAGATAAACATTGTCAAGCTGTGACAATTCCAGATTTACGAATCTCCTTCGCTCTGAAGGTCCGTTTTTTATAATCCTTAAATCTTCCGGAGAAAAGAAGATTATATTTACCATACCAAGCAGTTCACTTGACCGTCTTATCGGAATTCCGTCAATGGCAATTCCCTTTGCCTTATTTTTTCTAAGATGCATATCTATACGGTGTGATATCCCGCGTTTATTTATAAACATGCGTATATGAGCCTCATCACAGCCTATTTTTATAAGTTCCCTGTCATTGCTGCCCTTGTGTGACTTAGTAGTTCCCGCTACGAAAATAGATTCTAAGATATTTGTCTTTCCCTGAGCATTATCGCCATAAAGAATATTTGTATGTTCATGGAAATCAAGTCTGGCAGAATCATAATTTCTGAAATTACCAACCTCTATGGAATCAATTTTCATAACCTTCCCACCTTACTCTCCAATAACAGTAACCTGTTTGCCATCATACTCAAATACATCCTGAGGATAAAGTTTTCTGCCTCTTCTAGTATCAACCTCACCATTAACTTTAACCTCACCATTTTGAACGACAATTTTTGCTTCAACCCCTGAAGAAACAAGGTTTGCAAGTTTAAGTGCCTGACCAAGTTTTATAAATTCATCACTAATCTGTATTGCTTCCATCACAGCCTCCTATCATTTTAATTAAAATTAACCGGTAAAATCAGATAAATATAACTTTCATCCTTATCTCTGATAAAACAAGGTGCCTTAGGATTTATCATATAGAGTGTAATCTCCTCATCATCTATAACCCTTAATGCATCCATTAAGAAACGGGGATTAAATCCTATAAGTATATCTTTTCCCTCCTTAACAGCGTCAATTTCTTCATGCATTGAACCAATTGAGGAGTTCATTGCAAATCCCATACTGTTATCTTTAATATCAATAATAACAGGCTTTTTCTCAGATTCCTTTACAAGAAGCGTAGTTCTGTCAATACTGTCAAGCATCTCTTTTTTATTTACTGTAATCTTTGTTTCATAATCACTTGATAACATTTTATCAATCTTATAGTATTCTCCCTCTATAAGTCTTGATAAAACTATCGTACTGTCAAATTCAAAGAGGATATGTCTGTCAGTAAAATAAATCTTAACTTCATCATCAATTCCGCCATTAAGTATCTTATTTATTTCAATCAAAGTTTTTCCTGGAATAATAACACTTATATTATCGTAATTATTTTTAAGTTCGACTTTTCTTATAGATATTCTATGTCCATCAAGCGAAACAACTTTAAGTGTCGAATCATTGATTTCAAATAATTCACCTGTCATAACCTTGGCATTTTCATTGTCAGAAATACTGAAAACTGTCTGTCTTATGATATCTTTAAGTGTAAACTGTGATATTTCTACATATTTATCTTTTACAATCTGTGGCAGATAGGGAAATTCATCTGTAGGTTTTGCTGAAATATTAAACTTGGCTTTTCCACATTTAATGTTAAGTTGATAAGTTTCATCAACATTTATCTCTACCTCATCGGAAGGTAATTTACGAATAATATCAGAAAAGACCTTGGCACTTATTGCAACGCATCCTTCTTCAACAATCCTACCTTCAATTATAGTTTCAATACCAATTTCAAGATCATTGGCAATCAATTTGATAGTATCATTCTCAGCTTCAAGAACAAGACATTCTAATATAGCCATTGTGGATTTACCAGGAATAGCCTTTAAAACAATATTGATACCTTCAAGTAATTTACTCTTATCACAAATGATGTTCATTGTGTATAACTCCCTTCAGAAATTTATTTGCAAAAAAATATAAAATAATATTAAGGATTTCAGCAGTAGCAGCAGTAGGGGGTGTGGATAAGTTGAAAAGTACCTCTAACCGCTGTGGATACTGAATTTGTCAATATGGATAACTATCTTAACAAATTCTGAATTAATGTTGAAAACTTACATTTTATCAACAATTTAAAAATCATAAACAGTAAAATTGTTGACCTGTTTCAACAAAAAATGTCAATATGTCAATTCTATTTCAACAAAAATCCTGCTAGTCTTCATAGTATAAAAATATTTATTTATTGAGGATCTATTTTCTTATTAAGAACGTCAAGTGTTTTAATAAGATCTTCATTATTATCAGGATCGTTTAATTTTTTTTCAATTATCTCAATGCCGTGTAGTATGGTTGAGTGATGTCGGTTTCCAAGCTTATTGCCAATTTCAGCAAGAGGACTGCTAGTAAGCTGGCGGCATAAATACATACAAATATGGCGTGGAAATGCGATATTTGAGTTACGCTTTGTAGACATGAGGTCTTTTACTGTAATTCCAAAATGATCTGCAACAGTTTCAATAATATAATCTATTGTAATCTGTCGCTTCATATTAGGATTTATCATGTCGGATAAAGCTTCGCGTGCAAGTTCCATTGTTACTTCTTTGCCACAAAGATTAGAAAATGAAATAACTTTATTTATCGCACCCTGAAGTTCTCTTATATTAGAAACAATATTTGAAGCGATATAATCAAGTATCGAATCGTCTATTGCGATATTTTCTTCAATGACTTTTTTACGGAGAATTGCCATTCTGGTTTCATATGTTGGTGTTTTTATATCTACTGTAAGTCCCATTTCAAAACGAGAACGAAGGCGTTCTTCAAGGGTTGTCATGGTAGAAGGATGTTTATCACTTGAGATGATTATTTGTTTACCTTGTTGATGAAGATGGTTAAAGGTATGAAAGAATTCGAGCTGTGTAGCTTCCTTACCTTCGATAAACTGAATATCATCTATAAGAAGAACATCAACTGTTCTATATTTATTTCTAAAATCCTGACGCGCAGTAGAATGTTCATTTTTACTATCACGAACAGCATCAACTATTTCATTAGTAAAAGTTTCACTTGTAACATAAACGACTTTTTTAGATTTATCGTGTTCTAAAATGTAATTAGCTATGGCATGCATGAGATGAGTCTTGCCAAGACCTGCACCTCCGTATATAAAAAGTGGATTATAAGTATCTCCGGGTTCTTCTGCCACTTTTAAAGATGCGGCATGGGCATAGTCATTATTGTCACCCACTATAAAAGTATCGAATGTATAATTAGGATTGATAGAAGGGTTCAGTCTTACTTTTTTTTCTTCTTTTTCAGGAACATTGTTTGAACTTTTAGCATCAAGTTCAGTTAAAGAAATGTAGGTAAGGTCGTAATGGACATTTGTTACTTCTTCAATGGCAACAGAAAGAAAAGTGTTGTATTTTTGCTCAATAAACTGTTTACTGTTGCTTCCAATGCTTGTATCATCTATAAGTACTGTGATAAGGTTATTTTCAATTCCATATAAACTTAATTTCTTGATAAAAGTACGAAAAGATACATCTGAAATGTCAAAATCTATTTTCATACGTTCAAGAATCTCATCCCATCTTTCATAAAGCTCATTTTCCAAGATTTTGTACCTCATTTCTTTAATATTTCACAAATGTGCATAACCTAATACGTATAAACAAAGAAAAATAGGCGCTATTAACACATCATACATACTCATTTTATCTCAAAAATAGTTAAAATACAAGTTTTTATCAACAAAAGTGATGATATGTTAATAAAGTTTGTTGATATGTTGTTTATAATGTTAATAATGAATATAAAACTTAGTATAAGGAGTTATTAACAGTTATCCACACTAAATAAACAAAAAATGTGCATAACTTGTTATTTGTTAAAAAATACAATAAAGTAGCTGAAAATAAACAAAAAAGTGGATAGTGTTGATAACTTTGTTGATAACTGTTGAAATCATATAGTAAAAAACAAATGTTATCCACAATTTGTGCACAATTTGTTCATAACTTATGGCAAACATACATTTTGTTGACAATAAAACATGCAGTATTTATGGGACTTTGGGTTGTGTAGATTGTAATGTTGAATATGTTGATTTTTTATGTGGAAATTTTAATATAAAATAATGAAATAAAAAAGTTTCTTCCTATTATAATATGTGTTAATTTAAATGCACATATCTACAATTTTTGACATTAACAGTATTAACTTGTGCATAATAATGTTGAATATATGTTAAATTATGTTAATAATGAGGTTAAAAATTGACTTACATTAACAGTTTATAATATCTGATGGCAATATTATCTGGTGTATTGTATCACTGACTTCAGAAAATAAAACATTTATAAAAAACAACTAAAATCAAGAATTTTACTTGACGAAATTGACTTTTGCTAATATAATATGTGATATGCGTGATTATATGCGTAGAAGTAGAAATAAAGGAGGTGTTTTGTAATGAAGATGACATTTCAGCCAAAGAAAAGATCAAGATCAAAGGTTCATGGTTTTAGAAAAAGAATGCAGACAGCTAATGGAAGAAAAGTATTAGCAAGCAGAAGAGCAAAAGGAAGACATAAGTTATCCGCATAGGTCGCATTTATGTGACCTTTTCTTCTATTATAAAGATTTGCCTTTGTAGAGGGAAAAGTTGTGTTTATATCTATTTCAAAGAATTTTGAATTTTTAAATGTATATCATCATGGAAAATCCTATGCCAATAGATACCTGGTTATGTATTTATTAAAAAATGGCAGCAGTGAAAACAGATATGGAATAACAGTCAGTAAAAAAGTTGGAAATAGTGTTGTCAGGCATAGGGTTACCAGATTGATAAGAGAGAGTATCAGGTTAAATGAGGAAAAGTTTGCCAGGGGTTATGACATTGTTATAATTGCTAGAAATACAGCTAAGGGTAAAAAGTATAGTGATATTGCAAGTGCATTTTTACATTTGGGTAAGGTGCATGGGATTTTAAGAGATGATTAACTATGAAATCAATACTTATATTTGTTATAAAAATATATCGTAAATATATATCTCCCTTGAAAGGAAGACCGGCGTGTATATATACACCTACTTGTTCACAGTATGCGATAGAAGCACTTGAAAAGTATGGTTTTTTTAAAGGGAGTTTTTTGGCTGTAAAAAGAATTTTGAGGTGTCATCCTTTTGCGAAGGGTGGGTACGATCCGGTTCCTTGATCGCCCCTTTGATTTGGCACAGGAGGACTTATAGTTTATGAATGTAATTTTAACGACTTACCAGGGTGCTATTTTAGGACCTATAGCGAGAGTTTTGGGTTATATTTTACAGGCGTTATATGCTTTATTAGCAAATTTTGGTATTGAGAATACAGGAATCTGTATGATCTTATTTACTTTTTTAGTAAATGGTCTGATGATGCCTATGCAGATCAAACAGCAGAAATTCTCTAAAATGTCGATGATAATGAATCCTGAAATTCAGGCGATTCAGAAAAAATATAAAAATAAGAAAGATCAGGCATCACAGCAGAAGATGTCTTTAGAAACACAGGCGGTGTATCAGAAATATGGCGTAAGTCCGGCAAGCGGATGTCTGCCTATGCTGATTACATTTCCTATATTATTTGCGTTGTATCGTGTAATTTACAATATTCCGGCGTATGTACCTCAGGTTTATGATATTTACAGTGGAATTGCCGAGCAGGTTAAAAGTGCAGGAGTAAGTGTTGAGCAGCTTTCAAAGATGGTTTCATCAAGCACATATGTTATCACAAATGCCGTGACGGCTGCAAAGAAAAGTGACAATATAAGTTATTTTATTGATGTTTTAGGTCAGTTTAATACAAGTGCATGGACTCAGCTTGCTGCAAAATGCCCTGATTTAAAAACTGCAATTATGGAAGTAGCTGATAAATCAAAGCATATCAATACATTTTTAGGGTTGAATATCGCAGATACGCCAGCAATAAAAAGTGTAAGTGTTATCATTCCAATATTGTCTGTTATTACACAGATTGTCAGCATGAAGATAAGTATGGCAGGAACACAGCAGCCGGATGCAGCAGATAATCCGACAGCACAGTCTATGAAGACGATGAACAATGTTATGCCTTTTGTTACAGGTCTTATGTGTTTCATGTTCCCTATCGGTGTTGGTATATATTGGGTTGCAGGTAATGTTTTCCGTATATTCCAGGGAATCGGAATAAATATTTATTTTTCAAAGATGGACATGGATGCCGAGATGGCAAAGAATGTTGAGAAGAATAAGAAACGTATGGAAAAGATGGGACTTGATCCTAATACTACAATGCAGGATATAGCAAAACAGAGGACAAGTTCAATAAATAATACACAGGTTCAGAAAACAAATAAGAATAGCGGAATAAATAAGAATGCAAAGGTGGTCAGCACAAAAGAATCACCTAATAATGGCGGAAATAAAAATTATAAAAAAGGTAGTATAGCTGCATATGCAAATATGCTGGCTCGTGATGATAATAATACGGGTAAAAAATAATGAACAGTATTTGCATTTGCCGTTATGGAAACGGAGGAGAATATGTCAGAGTGGAGAGAATTTTCAGCAAAAACTGTCGATGATGCGATAACAAATGCGTTGGTAGAATTAAAGACAACAAGTGATAAGGTTGAATATGAAGTTGTTGAAGAGGGAAGTTCAGGTATACTTGGATTGTTTAGCAAGCAGGCAGTAGTTCGTGTCAGAAAAAAAGATGATATTCAGGAAACTGCAGTTGAATTTTTAAGTGATGTATTCAAGGCTATGGAGATGAATGTTGATATTGAGATTGAGTACAATGAAGTTGAAAATCAGATGAATATTGAACTTTCAGGTGATGAGATGGGGATGCTTATCGGTAAGAGAGGTGTGACACTTGATTCGCTTCAGTATCTTGTAAGTCTTGTTATCAATAAAAAGACTGATGATTATGTAAAGGTTAAGATAGATACAGAAAATTATCGTCAGAGAAGAAAATAGACTCTTGAAAATCTTGCAAGAAATCTTGCACACAAGGTTAAGAGAATTCATAAGAGTGTCGTATTAGAGCCGATGAATCCTTATGAAAGACGAGTTATTCATTCTACACTTCAAAATGACAAATTTGTTGAGACTCACAGTGAGGGTGAGGAGCCATACAGAAAGGTTGTTATTTCTTTAAAGCCGGGATTTGAGAAAGAATATGAAAAGAAGAAAAAATACGGTTACGGAAACAGACCAAAATACAGAAATAACGGTGGTTATAAAAAATACAATAATTCATATAGAAAAAATTACAACAGAGATGGTCAGGGAAGTGACACCGTTCCTGTTGATGAGAAAAAGGTAACAGATAGCGAATAAAGGAAAGGGGCTGGTTTAGATCAGTCCCTTTTTTGGGTTTATATCATATTTTGGAGGATTTAATGTATACAAAGACTATTGCTAGTATTGCAAGCGGAATGGGCGGCGGAATAGGAGTTATAAGAATAAGCGGAGATGAAGCTCTTCATGTTGCCGGAAAGATTTTTAGAAAGAGAAGTCAGATAGATCTGTCATCAGAGTGTGAAAAGGCTGGGATAGAAAGAGATGACAAATATTTTGAAAAAATAAACTCACATACGATACATTATGGATTTATAGTTGATGAGGGGAAAGTTATTGATGAAGTTATGGTTCTGGTTATGAAAAAGCCAAACAGTTATACCAGAGAGGATGTTATAGAAATTGATTCTCATGGTGGACCGTTCATTGTGAAAAAGATATTAGAAACAGTTTTGAAAAATGGTGCAGTTTTGGCAGAACCAGGAGAATTTACAAAGAGAGCCTTTTTAAATGGAAGGATAGACCTTGCACAGGCAGAGGCTGTTATGAAACTTATATCATCTGAAAACAATTACGCTTTGGACAGTGCATTAAGTCAGCTTGAGGGAAATCTGTCAAAATATATTGAAGATATAAGACAGAATATACTTCATGATATGGGGTATATAGAAGCGGCACTCGATGATCCGGAACATTATGACCTTGGGGAGTTCAGGTTTGAATTAAAAGATAAACTTAAAAGTGACAGGGAAAAATTAAGTGAACTTGTTGAGCATTTTGATGATGGGAGAATGAAGTCGGAGGGGATAAACACTGTTATCGTTGGAAAGCCCAATGCAGGAAAGTCATCGTTGATGAATCTTTTACTTGATGAGGAGAGAGCGATAGTTACTAATGTTGCCGGAACGACAAGAGATATTCTTGAGGAGAGAGTTAAACTTGGGGATGTGATATTAAATCTTGTGGACACAGCAGGAATACATGAGACAGATGATGTTGTCGAAAATATAGGTGTAAACAAAGCTATAGAGTATGCAGATAAGTGTGATTTTATAATTTATGTGGTGGATTCAAGTGAAAAACTTGATGATGCGGATTTTCAGATTATTGATATATTGCAGCAGAAAAAAGGTGTCATACTGATGAATAAGTCAGATTTAAGTCCTGTTACTACGGTCAGTGATATACAAAAGAAACTTGATTGGGAGTGTATAACATTTTCAAATGAGACAAAGCAGGGAATGAAGGAATTAGAAGAGTATGTAAATAATTCATTCCTAAATGGAAATATTTCATTTAATAATCAGGTTCATCTGACAGGTATCAGACATAAAGAGGCTGTAATGGCCGCCATAGAGAGCATAGATGCAGTATTGCAGGCGATAGATGATGAAATGCCGGAGGATTTCTTTACGATAGACATGATGGATGCCTATAAGGGACTTGGACTTATAAACGGTGAAACGGCATCGGAGGATCTGGTCAACAAGATATTTAAGGAATTTTGTATGGGAAAATAAGTATAGGCTGGGTTGAAGGCGATGGATGCTTCTTGAATGAAAGTCAAGAAGATGGATAGTTTAGAAAGAGTTGACAAGTAAAAAATTAGAAGAATATCAAATTAAGCTGCATAAGAGTAAGGCTTTAATAATGTAATAGATGAATTTTGTAAAAAACGGAGGTTGAGAAGATGTCATATACTTATGATAGTTATGATGCGGTTGTAATCGGTGCAGGTCATGCGGGATGTGAAGCAGCTTTGGCAACAGCAAGACTTGGTTTAAAGACACTTATATTTACTGTCAGTGTGGACAGTATCGCTATGATGCCGTGTAATCCTAATGTAGGAGGAAGTTCTAAGGGGCATCTGGTAAGAGAGATTGATGCTCTTGGCGGTGAGATGGGAAAAAATATTGATAGGACATTTATTCAGACAAAAATGCTTAATATGTCTAAAGGTCCGGCTGTTCATTCATTGAGGGCACAGGCTGATAAAAAAGATTACAGTAATTCTATGAGACAGGTTCTTGAGAATACTGACAATCTTACAATAAAACAGGGTGAAGTAGCACAGGTGCTTGTACAGGATGGAAAGGTTGCCGCCGTTAAGACAACTTCTGATGCAGTTTATCCTTGCAGCGTTGTTATAATGTGTACCGGAACATATTTAAAGGCGAGATGTATATACGGCGATGTGAGTCAGTATACAGGACCTAATGGACTTAGTGCTGCAAATAGTCTCAGCCAATCACTTTTAGACCTTGGAATAGAGCTTAGAAGGTTTAAAACAGGTACTCCGGCAAGAGTTGATAAAAGAACGATAGACTTTTCAAAGATGGAAGAGCAGAAGGGCGATAAAAAAATAGTTCCTTTTTCGTTTACAAATACACCGGAGGAATTAGAGAGGGAGCAGGTATCATGCTGGCTTACTTATACTAATGAAAAAACACACGAAATTATTAGAGAAAATATTGACAGGTCGCCAATATACTCTGGAAATATAAAAGGAACTGGTCCAAGATATTGTCCATCTATAGAGGATAAAGTTGTAAGATTCGCTGATAAAAAAAGACATCAGGTATTTTTAGAGCCGGAAGGACTGTATACAAATGAGATGTATATAGGTGGAATGTCAAGTTCACTTCCAGAGGATGTTCAGTATAAGATGTACCATACAGTTCCGGGACTTGAGCATGCAGCGATTGTGAGAAATGCTTATGCTATCGAATATGACTGTATAAATCCTCTACAGTTAAAAGCGTCACTTGAATTTAAAAATATATCGGGATTTTTCAGTGCAGGCCAGGCAAATGGAAGTTCAGGATATGAGGAGGCAGCAGCTCAGGGAATTATTGCGGGAATAAATGCTGCAATGAAGTTTTTAGGGAAAGAACCTGTTATTCTTGACAGGTCACAGGCATATATAGGTGTACTTATTGATGACCTTGTTACTAAAGGAACAAATGAACCTTATAGAATGATGACATCAAGAGCTGAATACAGGCTTTTGCTCAGACAGGATAACGCGGATATGCGTCTTACAGGAATAGGTCACGAGATTGGCCTTATAGATGATGAGCGTTACAACAGATTTCTTGAAAAGGAAAAAATGATAAGTGAAGAAGTTGAGCGTATGAAAAAAACGACTGTCGGCGCTAGAGCGGAAGTGCAGGAACTTTTGGCAAAATATGAAAGCACACCATTACAATCGGGAACTACTTTGGCGGAATTGTTAAAAAGACCTGAGCTGTCGTATGAGATAATCAAGGATATTGACAAGGACAGAAAAAATCTTCCGGATGATGTCAAAGAACAGGTAAATATTGAACTTAAATATGAGGGATATATAAAAAGACAGTTAAGACAGGTTGAGCAGTATAAAAAACTGGAAAACAAAAAAATACCTGATGATATTGATTATGATGATGTTTACAGTTTGAGAAAAGAAGCTGTTCAAAAGTTAAAAGAATTAAGACCGGCATCTGTAGGGCAGGCTTCAAGAATTTCAGGAGTTTCACCGGCGGATATTTCGGTATTGCTTATTTATCTTGGAAAATAATTTTATGTTAAATATATGAGAGGAAAAATATATGAGTGATATATTGAAGAATCTGCTAAAAGAGGGAACTTTGGCAGCAAATATTGAACTGACAGATTGCCAGCTTGATAAATTTGAAAAGTTTTATGAATATCTCATTGAAAAAAATAAGGTTATGAATCTTACAGCAATAACGGATGAGAGAGAAGTAGTATATAAACATTTTGTTGACAGTATTGCGTTGATACCTCAAATAGATCTGAAAGGCAAGAGGATAATTGATGTTGGTACTGGAGCTGGATTTCCTGGGATACCTCTTGCCATTGTTTTAGATGATGCTGAATTTTTATTGATGGATTCGTTAAATAAAAGAATAAATTTTCTTAATGAAGTAAAAGAAATATGTGATTTAAAAAATGTTTCCACGATTCATGCGAGGGCAGAGGAACTTGGACGGAATATGGAATATAGGGAAAAATTTGATGTTTGTGTTTCAAGGGCTGTCGCTAATATGTCAACATTGTTGGAATATTGTGTACCTTTTGTAAGTGTAGGTGGAGTGTTTGTATCGTATAAATCAGGTGATGTGACAGATGAGATTAAATTGTCGGAAAATGCACAGAGACAGCTTTTTTGTAAAATAAAGAATGTTATTAAGTTTGAAATTCCAAATACAGATATAAGCAGAAGCTTTGTGGTATTTGAAAAGAAAAAAGAATTAAATAAGAAATATCCAAGACAGGGTGGCAAACCTAAAAAAAATCCGTTATAGGAAATAAATAGTGATAAATAATATATTTATTATTGCAGGTTTTATGTGAGTGTAAAGTTAAAATTATGTATGCTAGTACAATGTATCAATTATTCGTTGTACTACATTTTACATGATTGCAATAAATGTGATAATTAAAATTATATGAATATTTTAGGGTGATGGTAGAAGAAGATGGCTAAAAATAGTATAATGTTTCACGTGAAACATTATACTATTTTTGTTTTACGGATAAATTTATTGTTTAAAAAATAGTTGTTTTATTGTAAAATAGAAAATGTAAAAAATTATCAAATATGACATATAGAATTTTAACACTATCAACGAAGTACCTCACTTCTATTGTGTATAGCAACAAGTGATGGGTGGGGAATTTCTGATATCAGAATGGGGACAATCCACTTCTGATATGCTGTGGTAGCAGCTAATAGTGTTATAAGCAAGTATCAGAGTGGATTGTCAATATCTGCTTGCCTAATATTAAGTGATATTAGTAGTATAAAAATATCGTGTTAATAAATGTTTCACGTGAAACATAACGCTTATTTATTGTTTTGTTTTCTGTTAATATATTGATAAGATATAAAAAGAAATGAGGTGGAAATATGGGGAGAATAATTGCGATATCTAATCAAAAAGGTGGTGTAGGTAAGACTACTACTGCAATCAATTTATCAGCTTGTCTGGCTGAAAAAGGGAAAAAAGTTTTAACAATTGATATGGATCCTCAGGGAAATACAACAAGTGGGTTAGGAATAGACAAAAGTAAAGTAGAGAGTACCAGTTACGAATTACTTTTAGGAAATGTTAAGATAGAAGATACAATAACATTGTCAATTGTTGAAAATTTATTTGTGGTTCCATCTGAGAGAGGATTGGCTGGGGCAGAGATTGAACTTATAGGTAAGGAAGACAGGGAATACATATTAAAGAAAGAAGTTGACAGAATAAGAGATGATTATGACTTTATTATAATTGACTGTCCGCCTTCATTAAATACTTTAACAGTAAATGCAATGACTACGGCTGATTCTATTATTGTACCTATTCAATGCGAGTATTATGCTTTGGAGGGATTGAGTGAACTTATGTATACTATTCAGTTGGTTAAGGAAAGATTAAATACTGAATTAGAGATAGAGGGCGTAGTATTTACAATGTATGATGCGAGAACCTGTTTATCGTTGCAGGTAGTCGAGAATGTAAAAGAAAATATAGATAAAAAAATATATAAATCTATAATTCCTAGAAATGTCAGATTGGCTGAAGCACCAAGTTATGGACAACCAATAAATCTTTATTCTCCAAGATCTGCTGGGGCTGAAGCATACAGAGCTTTAGCAGATGAGGTTATTGAAAACAATAAAAATCAGAAAGTATGAAATCATTAAGTGTAATGAAAGGAAAAAAATATCGTGAAAAAAGGACTGGGAAAGGGTATAGATGTTTTAATACCACAGGCAAAAGAAAAAACGAAGTCTGAAAAAGAGAATATAACAACTAAAGAGATTGTCAAAGAGGTAATCAAAGAAGTTGTTAAAGAAGTTGATACAATCGATATCAACAAAATTGAGCCAAATAAAAATCAGCCTAGAAAAAGTTTTGATGAAGATTCAATACATGAGTTGGCAGAGTCAATCAGACAGAGGGGAATAATACAGCCACTTGTAGTACAAAAGGCTGAAAAAGGACTTTATACTATAATTGCAGGTGAAAGAAGATGGAGAGCTGCTAAAATTGCAGGATTAAAGGATATACCTGTTGTTGTGAAAAATTATAGTAATCAGGATATAATGGAAATTGCTCTTATTGAAAATATCCAGAGAGAGGATTTGAATCCAATAGAAGAAGCTGAGGCATATGAGCAGCTTATAAAGGAATATAATTTGAAACAGGATGAAGTTGCTGATAAAGTGGCAAAGAGTAGAGTTGCAATTACAAATTCTTTAAGGCTTCTTAAACTTGATGAGAGAGTGAGGAGAATGGTAATTGAAGAAAAATTAAAAAGTGGACATGCAAGAACTCTTATTCCAATAGAAGATGGCAATTTACAGTATGAACTTGCACAAAAAATATTTGATGAAAAATTAAGTGTAAGGGAAACAGAGAAACTTGTAAAATCTATTTTAAATGGAAAGACAGCAAAAAAACAAAATAAGAAAGAAATAAATCCTCAGGAAGAAATAATATATAAAAAGTATGAGGAAAATTTGAAAATGACTTTTGGAACAAAGGTTAATATTAACAGAAAATCTAAAGATAAGGGAAGAATAGAAATAGAATACTATTCGCAGAGCGAGTTTGAAAGAATACTTGAATTGATAAATGGGATTAAAAATGAGAGCGAGGTTAATTAAAAATGGATTTATTTAATGAGTTTGGAATTGATATTGGATATGTTGTAATTGGCATGGCTGGAGTAATATTTATATTGTTTATTATGCTTATCATAAATATGGCAAAGAATGGAAGTATAAGAAAAAAGTATAAGAAGTTTATGGCTGGGGAAGATGGAAAAAATCTTGAAAAAGCAATTTTAGATAAATTTTCGTCTGTTGATATTCTTGAGGCAGAGGTGGAAGAGTTAAATAAAAAAGTTGATAATGTCTCTGCAAAACTCATTTCTTCTTATAGGAAAATAGGGTTAGTAAAATATGATGCATTCAAGGAAATTGGAGGAAAATTAAGCTTTGTTTTGGTTCTGCTTACAGATGAGGACAATGGATTTATAATAAATTCAATGCATAGTTCAAGAGAAGGATGTTTTACATATGCAAAAGAAGTGGTAAATGGCGAAGCATTTGTGATTTTATCAGAAGAAGAGCAGCAGGCACTTGATGAAGCAAAGTCTAATACAGGTCTAGACAAATTTGGAGATGTGGAATAATTGACATCAGGGGTCTGTGTAGTAGCTGAATTTAAATATAAAATAAAGAAATGGCTATCGCAAAAAAATTTTTATTAATGCGATAGCCTCTTTTATTTAAAATTTCTAATCTGAAACGACACTTCCATATAGTGATTTCAATTCTGGTGGAATAGTATCAGATTTTTCTTTAGTTATATGTGCTGGCAGGTCATTTGTGACAAACGAACCACCATTAAAGTCGTCATGATAGTGCTTAACATCCTCGTTAATAGAAAACATCTTCTGGTCAAGAAAAGAAATAATATTTGCACATTCTTTTAATTCTTCGCGTATTCCGTCAGGAGCTTTTCCATCAAATTTATAATAGATTTTATGTTCAAGGCTTGCCCAAAAATCCATTGCAATTGTGCGTATCTGAATTTCTACTTTTGTGTCTATTTTATCATTAGATAAAAAGATAGGAATGGACACTATCATATGATAACTTGTATATCCGTTTGGCTTTGGATTTGCGATATAGTCCTTGACACGAAGTACAGTGACATCGCTTTGCTTTGCTATAGCATCGGCAATGCGGTAAATATCAGATGTAAATGTACATATGATACGAACACCTGCAACATCATTTACATATCGTATTATATTTTCTACAGTAAGCTCTCTGTTGTTGATTCTCATCTTTCTGGCAATGCTGTCAGCTGATTTTATTCGTGAAGAGATGTGTTCTATAGGGTTGTATTGGTGAGCAAGCTTAAATTCGTTGTTTAAAATTTCTATTTTTGTACATATTTCTTTTAGAACAGCATCATAAAGGAGTAAGGCGCGCTGCCATTCTTCTTCTTCGTTATAATAAATTGGTACTTCCATAAAAACCCCCCTTTGATTTGGTTTTAGTTGTTAGTTAAAGCCATAAATTTTATTACAGAAACGATAACCAAGTATGATAACCTGCCTTCCAACCTTATTCTTTAATTGCAAAAGACGACCGAACTTTCTGTTTGAAATGACATAATATAATCTTTTGTTTTTGTTTTTTAGATATATCCAAAGTTCTTTTCGCTTTTCAAGGCTTTCTGGCGTTCCATCTTTGACAAGGAGAGCTGAACTTACAATCATCATCATAGCAAGATACTTTGTAAGATATGCCTGCAGTTTTTTGTTCTTAATAGAAGAAAGATCGTGTGCATCAATCATAAGTTTTGTAACTTTAAGCTGCTGGTCGATACGCTTAATCATAATTGATTCATTTACTGATTGATCCTCCCTGCCAATAAAATATCTGTACAGATCTACATCAAGGTAAAACATATTTTTTACATATGGTAAAGGAATATATGCATATAAATTATCTACATAAAAAGTGTGTTCAGGTAGTTGCAAATTACATTCTTTTAATAATTTTGTTTTGTAGATAATAGAATGCATAAGTAAATTCTGACTCATTTTAAAGTGCTTTACATCATTCCAAGTAATGAATTTGTTGCATGGAATAGCACTGTGATAGTTTATTGATTTGTGCTTGTGGGCACTTGGCTTTTCGTACACATAATTGCAAATTAACATATCAAGAGGCTTGGTATCTGTTACAACGCTGCGCAGAAAATCCATGACTTTTAATAAACTGGATTTATCAAACCAATCGTCACTGTCAAGCACTTTAAAGTAAAGCCCGGTGGCATTTGCAAGTCCTGTATTTACAGCAGAACCATGTCCCCCGTTTTCTTTGTGAATTGCACGTACGATACCTGGGTAAGCTTTTTCATATTTTTGAGCAATTTCCAATGTATTGTCTGATGAACCGTCATCAACAACTAATATTTCGATGTCATCCCCACCTACAAGGGCTGATGTTATTGCTTTTTCCATATATTCATGTGAATTGTAACTTGGAATTGTAACGCTTAATAGTTTCATAATATCTCCATTCATTTAATAATTTTATAGTTTACCATATACTTATTATATAATGAAATGGATGCATATTAAAGTAAATATTTCTTAATTATTTATAACATTATTTAAAATAAGCTGTAATTCTGCAAAATTTAGCAATTGATGCATAAACTGAGTGTAGTTGTCGGATGCAATAGTAAATATCAGCTTAAAATTAATCAGTATATGCTGCGGTAGATAATTCTGAATTATCAGTATAAATGATGTAACTGTTTCCAGAATTTAAAAGTTCATATTGCAGTAATTTTGATGACAGAGAAACGAAAGATGTCTTATGTATATTACCATAGCTGTTATAGGAACAAAGGATTGTATTTAGACAGGTTGTATCCTGTGGCAGGAGTGAAGTGTCAGTTATAGTATTTTGGTAGGAAGGTAAAAGTGGAAATTTATTATCAACAGTATAATTTGTGTTAAATTCAAGTTTTGGAACTTCAAAACATATCTTTGCGTTTTTGACTTCAAATCTGTAAAGGATAGGAGGGCATAATTCTTTATTATACTGCTCATATACTTGGAATACAGCATAATATAAATTACCATCATTTAGAAATAGGTTCAATTTGTCTATCTGATATTTGAAATCAGCAGGCGTGTTTTCACAGAAACTAAATGAGCATATAGGAGATTTTGTACCAATTCTGTAGAGATTTGCATAATAGTAATTTATTTTATCGTAACTAATATTACTGCCCACGGTGATGGGCAGTAATATTTCGGGATAATATGTTTTTTCTACATCTGGCAGTGATATATTAAATATAATATTATTTGATATAAAATCATTAAATGAAAAGGAAAATTCATTTTTTAGAATATATGCTCCGTTATGACTGGAGTATACTTTAATACAGTAATTTTCATCATATGAAAAACTGAAAGTATCTTTTGATGTAGTGGACAGGGCGGTTGCATTTATGTGAGAAATAGTTTTCATATTCTCAGAAATGTTTATTATATCGGCATCTGTTTGTAATATAGCTGTACTATTAGGATTGGCTGTCAGTAAAAGTTGTCCGTTGTTATTAGTAAAAAAAGTTTTTTTAACAATGTCCGACTTGTCAGATGCTATATGAGATATATCCGGTTCAAGTGTTGTAATTTCAATTTTTTGGGGCTGCTTGCTACTATCAGTAATTTTAAAAAATGCTGTAGGTTGTGAATCAGATAATTCTTTTGAGTTATTTGTATGTAATACAATATTTTTACATATTGATTTTGTTACTTTTAGAGATATGTTATCAATATATCTGGGAATATAGTTTTGACAAGAAACAGACATGGATATATTTTCTGCTTTTGGAAAACGGATAATATAATACCCGTTAATATCTGTTTTTGCAGTTATAGTTATATCGTTGTTAGTAATTGTAATTAAAGCATCTTCTAAGGCTTTTCCTGACTTATCTAAAACAAATCCGGTAATAGATTGGCCAAGCATATGTTCAGTATAATTGATAGGATATCTTTTTTTAGATAAGGTGCAGGCTAATTCGTATGTTCCGTTCATAGAACCGTCACCAGGTGAGAACAGTTTTATAGAAGAACTGTTTAATTCGTATGTTATATATCTGCCATCATCTGACAGTGATTTGAAATTACCTTTGGCAAGGTGTGTATCTTTTGATAATGAGATATAAGAATTTTCCACTTGTGCTTGTTGCAGTATTCTGGCACTTTTAAGTTTTATTGTAAAATTTATACTGTTTATATGTGCCGGAGGAGAGAAAAGTTCTTCATTATCGTTTAACGACGTTTTATTTTTTATTGTAATTTTTTTTATTAGTGTGATATTATTTCTGTTGTTTCTGCTTTTAAATGTAGCTTTTAGGGTAAGAATACCTATTTTTTTAGGAATTAAAAGGCCTGTTTTGGAATTGAGTTTTGCAAGTTTTTTATTATTTATTGTAAATTTAATAGTTGCATTTTTGGGTGAATTGACAATTGTGTATTTGTATGAATTGCCAATATATATAGTACCATATTTATTTTGAAATTTTGGGGCAGCAGTATTTTGAGATTTTGCATATGAAGTTTTAGGCAGATATAAAGTTAAAAGTATAAATAATATAAAAGAAATAAATGTATATAATGTGAATTTTACAACAGAAAAAAAATTATTGTTTTTAATTTGGCTTGTTATAATATTTTGCATAGTTGTCCTCTCTTTCTTTAATCTATAATTTTACAATATGGAAGTGATTTTTTTAATTTTGATATATCATTTTGTGATATATTTGTTTCGTTAAGGCATAATAATCTTAGTGATTTTAATTTTTTAAGTGATGTTATATTTTTTAACGTTTTATTACATGACAAATCAAGATTTTCGAGTGTTTTTATTTCTGATAACATGTAAATATCTTCTAATAAATTTGATGATATGACTAAAGTTTTTAAATGTTTTAATTTTGATAGTGCATTAATATTTTTTATTTTATTGCATGATATATAGAGTTCCTCAATATTTTGAAATGATACAATTCCGGTTATATCAACAATTGAATTATTATTTGCAGACAAAATTTTTAGTGCATTATTATCAAGAGGTTTGCCAGCAATATTTTTTAATGTATGAGTGGAAATTTCCCTGATAATATGTTCTTTGACATCAAACTCGTTTATGTGTAATATGTCCGGGGTTACTGTTGCTGTGGCATAAGTTGCAGGTGTTGGACTAGATGTGTTTTTATAAGCAGATGCTGTGTCTGTGAAGGTGATTGTTGTATTTGCTTCATTTGGCGATATAGTGGATATATGTGGCAAAAAAAATATATTATATAGTGTCATTATAGGTAGGAGTACAGCTAACAGGATTGCTATTGTCACAAAAAAAGGTGTGTTGACAAATGAAAGCAGTGGGGTATTGCAAATTTTATGGTATTCTTTCTTTACAGGCTGTGTTTTTAGGTTGTCAAACATGTTATCTGAAGCATTTATATAAAGTTTAATATTATTAAGAACTTTTTTGTTTTGTAACTTAAATTCAGATATGGCGTTCTTAAACTCGTATATAGATGAATATCTGAAATCCTGAATTTCGGAGCAAGCTTTTTGCAGTATCTGCCTAAACTCCTCAGTAATTTTATTTTCTTTTTTTAATTTAAAAGTCTCTTTTTGCTCGTTATTATTTTGTGTTTGAAAAAGTGAAAGGAGGCTTTTTCCAAGAGAGTATTCATCTGATAATTCATTTATAGATAGTTTGCTTTTTGGTGATGCAGTAAATTCTGGAGGTGAATAACCAGGGGTCAGATATAGATTGTGGTGTTTAATCTGTTTTTTTGAACTTCTCATGCAAGAGTAGTCACCAATACAAAATGAATTGTCATCGTTTAAGTAAATATTATCTGGGGAAATATCTAAATGAAGATATTTTTTTTCATGTAAAAAAATTAATCCGTTGCATAAATCGAGTGCTAAATTAAGTAAAGTATTAAAATTGAAATTATCTGATTGTATAACTTCAATAAGAGTTGTTTTGTATGGATAAACAGCATAAAGGAATCCGTTTTTTTTATAAATTATTTCAGGTTTAAGCAGATGTTTATTATCAGAGTGTCTCAAAATTGTTAGCATGTCGTATTCATCCTTGTTATAAATGGAAATTTTAAGGACTTTATTATTATTATTTTTATCTGAAAATTTAAGTATACAGCAGTTTTTTGTTGTATAAATATTTTCAGAATCAGAGATTAGTTTGTTTATTTTATTTGGAATAAAATTTTTAGTTGAAATAACATCTTTAATCATTTGAACCTTCTTTCTTTTTTATAAATTTATTATTTTATAATGCGTATGGTACATGTTGCTGTTTTGCGGATTTTTTTATGTATTATAGTTACTTTAATAATAGCCAGCCCCTGGTTTTTTCCTGTGACTTTTCCGCCTGAAACAGTTGCAATGTTTTTACTACTTGTTGTCCATATATGTCTGCATCCGCGTAGATTTGCTGGGTGAATAGTGGCATTAAGATATGTAAAGTCTCCTTGCTTTAAAGATATGTAATTGTTTGTGAGTGACACTGAGTATAGTTTATTTGTATGATTTGGTTGCTTTTTAGTTTGATTTACAGTTACATTTCTCTTAATTTTATTTATTTTTGGGGAAGTATTTGATGTGCTTTTAGTAGTGTGTTTAGTGTTTTTGCTTTTAGTACATCGTGGTGTTCTATTAGTATTATTGCTGTTAATACAAGTTGAAGTGTGCTTAGTATGTTTAGCCTTAGTGTGTTTTGATGTCTGACTAGTATTTGCAGAATTAGCAGGTTTTGAAGTGGTGGTCGTGCGCCTAGTGCCATGGAAACTAGAAGACTTAGGATTAGTAGGGTGCGAGGCCGAATTAGTAGTGTGCTTCTTAGTCGTGGCTGGCCTTTTAGTAGCATGACTAGTCCTACGTGTACTCGTGGAGACTTTGGTACTCTTGGTATTAGTACTAATCGAAGTGCTTTTATGGGTGCGTTTTTTAGTAGTATTTGTCGAATTACTATTCTTAGTAGTTCTTGAGTTTTTAGTCTGATTCTGTTGTACCCTTTTTTCCTCATAAAGAATATTTATAGATTTGTCATCGGAAGTGGAAGCGTTGCCAATAGTTATATAAATACACTTTTTTCCTGAGATGTCAGGTAATACTGAACTCATATCAATCGACAAATAGGAGGATTTTTGTTGTATGCAGCAGTCTAGTTCCTTATAGGCATTATCAAAAAACTGAATGTATTTTGGCGAAATGTTTTTGTCAATGCATTTAATGTATAGTGTGTAATCCGGTGATGGATTATTTATGTAATAAAAATTTATCGCGGCTTTATTTAAGGTATCATTGTAGATGATATCTTTTTTTAGTCTGATGGCCTGTGTAAGTTTATCATGTGTGCCATTTATACTATACAGTTTTTTAGCTGAATTAAAAATGGAATCACCTGCCAGAGTTATTTTAGCAGTGATAGTAACGCAGACAAATAATATTATAATAAAAATTAAACTAAATGCTGGTCGAATCAGAAATGATATAGTCTGGTATATCTTGGTCTGAAGTATGTCTGAACAATAATGGTTTGATTTATGTGAATGTGGGAAAAGTGTCATATGTATCCTTTCCGCACATCAAATAATAAAATTAAGATGGTTCACATTCTAATATGTTTTAAGGATATTTGCTAGTGTCAAAAACAACAAAAAATATATATTTTTTTGTGAAAAATTAACAATTAGATTAAAAGAGACAGTGGGAGCGATGTATAATAAAATAAATAAAGGATATAAAAAATGGGGCTGTCGTATTAAGCATAGCCTATACAATGTGCAAGTGTTGATAATACATTTTTGTCTGCATATTGTATGAATAATGCTTCATGCAACAGTCCCATTTTTATTGATTTTATATTTTAGTTTACATAACTTATAAAGATATATCCAGCACTTTTAAATGTGCTTTCAGCAGTGTTAAGTGATGTAGTTGTCTTTTTATGTGTTACAGGGTCAAGCCATGTCACAGTGCTTGTTGTGTAACCTGTAATAACAACCGCATGTGTTGCGCTTAACATACCGATTACAGGTTTGCCACTGCTTACGAAGTATAGGACTTCATCGAGTGTACATCCTGTGAGATCAACCGGCTGGTTGATATGTTTTTTCAATATAGACATTAATGAACTGCCCTTTAGCGATGCTTCATCAGTTTGTGCCTGTGCTGCCTGTAAAAGCATAAGTGCCGACGCTTTTATGCTGTCAGAAGTAGAAGGATAGGACATTCCGGATATTTCTTTTGATATGAATTTTCCACCACGCTCCCATATAAGATGCGTTTTGTTATCCATCACAACTCCCATTTGTTCATCTGCTTTTTTAATTGCTTTTGCAGGATCAGTAGAACTTGTTGTAATCTGGCCATATGCATAAACATAATATTTTGTGGCTGTATCACTTATATCAGAAAGATGTAGTGTGGTATTTTCGGTTACCATTACATGTTTTGATTTCTGTATTGCAGGCATTTTTTTCATAATATGTTCAGTTGGAAGACAAATATACTTTTCTGTCAGAGATTGTTTTGTAATTCTTTTTGTAACATGTATTGTTGTCTCTGTTTTCTTTTTTTGATTAAGTATACTATCTGAGTTTGTAGGTTTAAACTGATTTCCAGTTCTGCGCACTCGCTTGAGTCGTATGACATTGTCATCAACAGTTGCGGAGATAACATAAATACCTTTATTTTGATAGTCACGCAGTATATTACCATTGCAGTCCGAGATTACAAGTTTATAAGCGGGCTGAATGATTTCACCACTTTTATTTTCGTAAATATCTTTGTTTCTGACGAAACCGTAGACAACATTTGCATCAATTGTACCAAGAACTACTATACTTTGATTTGATTTTGCAGTTACTTCAAGTTTTTTTGCTGTATCAAGATTTAATATTGTAATTTTTTGTGCATAGTCTGAACTTGAAGCATTTGACCATACAAAGCATTTGGCATCCTGCATCATTGAAAAATTATCTTTTACAGCGTTTTTGGTTAATATCTCATATTTTCTTGATGAGATATTGTATGCATATACAACATTGTTTATTGAGAAATAAAAAATATTGTGTTTATTTACATAACAATACTTGCCAAAGTCTTCTTTTAACTGCTGATATGTTGTTTCAAGCGGTATATATACGCGTTCGGTAATCATATTTTTTGAAGGATTATAGTTATAAAGTATGATGCCAACGCGTCCTTCATAATCACCGCAGTTCATGTAACCGTATACTACAAAGTTTATGGTGTTTTTGTCATCAAAATTAAGTATTTTTATATTATGCTGGTCATAACAGTCTCTGAGGTAATCTGTTTTTTCCTGTGAAAAGCTAAAAGCTTCATGTAAAATATTTTTGTCTAAATTATAGTACCAGAGAGAACCATTTCGTACAAATGCAACTTCATTTGAATTTTTATTTGTTGTTATATCAAAATCCTGTTCGTTTGTTATTCCAATCTTAAACTGATTTTTTTTAGTTGAAATAAATTTTGGATTAAAATCTGCTTCCATAGTTCTTTTAAAATACAGCAGATAAATTCTGCCGCCTGAATAACGTACTCTGTAAAACTCTTTTACAAGAAATGTTTCGTTTCCTGATGATGTCTTTGCACGTACATAATATTGATACTGTATCGCAGCCGTTTCGACATTTATTTCCTTGATAGAAGGAACGGTTTCGGAAATGATTTTAGGATTTAATTTGCCCCATGTAATAAGTTCTGGGGAGGAATTTATATCTACATTTGCATATGATGAGTTGCTTGATGTATTGCTCTCAAGATAACTCATATATTTAAATTTTTTGCCGGATTTAAATGTAGCATTGTGAAAATTTGTTACAAACTCCATTTTTTGTTTTAAGAAGAAATCCGTATCATAATATTTTATGCGTGTGTAAAAATGTATTTTCTTACTCATGCTTGTGGTAAGTGTAAATTCCATGCCATATTCAGTACTGGTATCAATACTTTCAGATAATTTAATCTTAAGGGTTTTATATCCGTTTTTTATGTCAAATGCGGTGAGATTATTTGTTTCAATCACTTTATTATTTGCAATATCTTTTAAAGCGTATGTTAATTTTTTTATTTTTAATTTATTTTCTTTTATTTTTACATAAAAAGATTTGTCTGCTGAGAGAGGTGTGATTGATTCTCTAAATGATGAACTGTTTAATTCACTGCTGTAGCCATGAAGGGTATTTATGGTGTAATCATTTCCAAGTTGAAGATACATTATTGGAAATGTTGCTGTTTGAAGTTGTGTTGCGCTTGAGGTTCCGGCTGCTGCCTCCGGTATCATTTTCCTAAAAAGAAAAATTGACATTCCAAATAGTAATAATAGTGCCGCTGTTTTATATAAATGTTTCAAAATTATCCTCTCTATTCTTTTTAGTGCAAGTTTAACAAAAAGCCTTGATTTTACTGCATTTGC
>NZ_JAHLQE010000027.1 GCF_018918235.1 Eubacterium sp. MSJ-13 | reverse complement strand
ATATCCTGTTTTATGGAATGGCATTTTGTAAAAAGAGATGTAAGGTTGTTGTTGAAAAAGGGAAGATGGAGGAAGTTAAATGAAAATAGAGCTGGTGCAAGCACAAAAGATGTTAGAATGGTTAAAAACAAAACTTTATCTTGATGCTTTGTCTGACAAAGCAAAAACAAGAGCTGTTAAACGAGGACAAGTATATAGATGTAATTTTGGGTGTGGTATTGGAAGTGAAATGCAAAAAGATAGGCCGGCTGTTATTATTCAGAATAATGTTGGAAATAATCGCTCTGGAAATACTATTGTAATTCCTATTACACATGATACTAGTATATTACCTTGTGTTGCCAACATTACACCACAAACAGATATTGATGGAAATACTATACTTGACGGACAGGCAAATGCGTCAAATATGATGTGCATTAGTAAAGCAAGACTTGGTGATTATGTATGTTCTCTGACTAATGCTGATATGAGGTTGATTGATGAAGCAATTGCTAAAACAGTTGGTCTTATGGGATATTATGCAGATCTTACCAAAAAGCTTAATGATAAGTTAGAATACATAACTAGAATTAAAGATGATAGGAATAAGGCTCAAGATGAGCTCGCTAAGGTAAGAAAAGAATTGGGTTTATCTGAAGGGCAATCAATTATAAATAAAATTTTAGAATTAAAAAAATCTATTGACAATTAAATTTAAAATAGTTAATATGTAATTACAAAGAAATTTTTTTCTGGGTAGAAAGAAATACTATTATTTATTCAAATGAAAGGAACTTCGGATAAGTTCCTTTTTATTTGAATAATTTTGTTTAAAGTATCATATAATAAAAGTACAAAGTGGCTTTGAATTGGATATTCAGAGTTGTAATTAGGAAGAGAGCAATAGTGATTATGTTCTCTTCCTTATTTTTGTTTTTACTTAGCTCAGAGGAAAGTAGAAACAAAAATATCTTAAAAAGTCAGTATTTTCTAATATTGATTGTTAAAGAAATGGAGCAGGCATGTAAGAAAGCATTGGAACAAATCCGGGACAGACGGTATCAGGAGTATCTGTTAAATGATGACAGAAGGGATATCGTGTTTTATGGAATGGCATTTTGTAAAAAGAGATGTAAGGTTGTTGTTGAAAGGGGGAAGATGGAGGAAGTATAGGATATAAATGAGAGCTTTTTGGTGAAAATTGTGTTTTTTGCATCAAATTGGCTCTCTTTTTTTGTAACTATTTGTCTTGAATTATCAAATTATGTATGCTATACTGATTAACGCTAATTATATTTATTATATAATATGCTGGAAATGTATGATTAATATAGTGAATCATAAAAATAGAATTTAAGAAACCGTACAAGCAGGATGACGAATAACGCGGCTGTGTAGTGCGGTGATTATAAAGAGCGTGCTTAGCGAAGTGAGGAACTGCACTCCGTTTTTTTTAGACGGAGCGTGGATGGCGAAGCGCGGTCTTTTTTTGTTATATAAAAATATAATGAGGATTTGAGTTTAAACAGGTATGAAATGATTGATTGTTGAAAATATGGATAATAAAGAAATTCAGAAAATAATATTTGTTTTATTCTTTTTTTATTCTATTATTATGGATATTTGCAAATTGTCGGATTTAAAAAAAATTTTTGCGGTGCAACTTCCCATTACAAGCCAATATGTTATGTATGTTTTTTTAGGGTATTATTTAGATAAAATAAAAGTGGAAAGAAAAAAATTAATTCTTTTTGACTTGTTTGGAATTTTTATGATGTTAATAGTTTCGCTTATGGGATATAGAATGGATACAGTACAATATAATGATGTACCAACAGTTATTCTATCAATTTGTATTTTTTTGACATTTAAATATAAATTTGACTATCCGATAAATAAAATTGAAAAGTTCATTACAAAAAAACATTTGGAATATATATTTGCCATATGATATTTGTAAATATATTATATAAAGTTTTACATTTTGATCCATGGGGTACACGGATGGTAGTCATAGCATGGACATGTGTTACGATAATTATATTTATTGCTTCCGCTATTTGTGTAAGCATTATTCAGATTTTACCTAATGGAAAGAAAATTGTAGCATGATTTTTTTAGACGATTAAAACATGTTGAAATGTTGTCATCAAAATTTTTTGTAACACTATGGCCTAATTTAGCTGCAGGATTTCAAATAAATATAGCGTGATTTATGAGGCGTTTTGTAATTATTATAAGAGTGTGATATGTTGATATTAGGTATAGCAAAAAGGTTTCTAAGTTAGAGGAGTATGTGAAAAAAGTTATAAAAATAATATGGGAAACATATTTATAGAAATGTTGTTTAATGTTAAAGAGTTTTATTAACCAAAATAATAAGGTAACTATTACCATGTAATGACAAAGCTTTAAACTGTGCAAAATTGAAAAATATATAAGATATCAAAAGAACTTAGTATAATGATAAAATTAATATTTATGCTAAGTTCTTTTTTTATATACTCCTGACTTTTTTGTTTAATTATGATTTCAAAACACTTAAAAAAAGAAAATAGAAACATATTGACGAACATATATTCGTGTGATATTATGTAATTATATAAATCGAACAAAAGTTTGCGAGATACTGAGTGAATATTGCAATTTTATTATACGATATGTATAATATACGAAAGGAGACATTTATGGGGAAGGTTGATATAGCAACAAAACAATATATGTCACATAGAGATATCATAGCAGATGCATTTAATTTTTATATCTATGATGGCAGACAGGTCATAAAACCCGAGAGATTACAGAAGATAGATACAGCAGAAATCGCATTGCCGTATGGAAATGATGCAGATACAGCGGTTCAGAAGCTGAGAGACAATCTTATGCTGTGGACAATGGCGATGGATGACAAAGCAATGTATGTAGTGCTTGGTATAGAAAACCAGGATAAAGTCCATTATGCAATGGCAGTTAAAAATATGCTTTACGATGCACTGCAGTATGCAAAGCAGGTAGAAGAGTCAAAGAGGTCATATAGGGATAAGTCAAAAGAGAGAACTGTTAAACTGAATTCGGAGGAGTTTTTATCAGGTTTAAAAAGGGATGACAAACTTATGCCCGTAATCACATTGGTAATATATTTTGGTGACAAGGACTGGGATGGAGCTAAAAGTATACATGAGATGCTATCGGTGGATGATGATGAAATATTGTCATATATTCCTGATTATAAGATAAATCTAATAGAACCGGCAAAAATTTCAGACGATGAATTTGATAAATTTCAGACAGACTTAGGTACTATCATACAGTTTATAAAACACCAGTCAGATGAAGATGGCAGTTGGATCAAAGGAAAAAAGAGATTTGAGCATGTTGAAAGGGAAGCGGTTGAACTAATAAATCTGATAACCGGCTCCAAATTTGCCGGGAATCATAAAGAGGAGGTTGTTGATATGTGTCGAGCTTGGGAAAATTCAATTAATAATGCAAAAAATGAAGGAATACGTGAAGGAATGCGTGAAGGAATACGTGAAGGAGAATTGAAGGGAAAAATAGAGACATTATACGAAGAGTGTGATATGTCGATACCAGACATAGCAAAAAAGGTTTCTAAGCCAGAGGAGTATGTGAAAGAAGTTATAGAAAGAATGTCGGCAGCATATTTATAAAAAATAGGTTTTCTATTGAGAATGTGAAGTTTTTTTGTAAATTAGGTTTCACAGAACTGAAGACAGGGGATAACTATTGGTTATAAGTCAGGGGGATACGATTTAGAAAGAATTTGACAAAATAAGAAGGGGGAATTTTATGTGGTCCAGAGTTGAATTAAAAACGCATGCAAAGAATCTTTTAAAACTTAATTATTGGCTTTTTGTACTTGGAGGTATCGTACTTTCATTTGTAACGATAGGTCATATAAGTGGCATGGGAAGATCAGGCTATTCAAAAAACAGCACAGATTATAATGAGATTGGTAAAAGTATAGGTGATGCGGTTTCAAATGGCGATATAAATTCAGGTAATATTCGTGATTCTATAGGAAGTATTGCGAAAAATATATCACCATCAGTCTCAGCGGCGGTTTCAGCAGTTATTATAGGCAGCATAGTTATAGGTATCATTGCTGTTTTGCTTAGTATAGCAGTATCTATCTTTATTTTTAATCCTATCGAAGTAGGTGCAAAAAGATTTTTTAGCAGAAGCTATGAGGCAAGATGTGATATGGGAGAGCTTTCATATGCATTTAAGAACAATTATCTGAATGTTATAAAGATAATGTTCTTCAGGGATTTGTTTACATTTTTATGGACATTGCTTTTTATCATTCCTGGAATAGTAAAAAGATATGAATATTCGATGGTTCCATATATCCTCAGTGAAAATCCGGGGATGGATATGCAGAAAGCTTTTGATGAGAGTAGGAGACTTACATATGGTCAGAAATGGCAGATGTTTGTACTTGACCTTTCATTTATAGGCTGGGCAATTTTAAGTTCACTGACAGCAGGTTTACTTGGAATATTCTTTGTATCACCATATACATATCTTACAAAGGCAGGACTTTACCGTCGTCTCAGAGGTTATAATGATTATCAGTATTAGAGGATGATATGGTTATAATTGTGCCGATTGATTACCACTTCATGGTGTTTGCTGCAACTTGACAAAAAATGCATATAAAAATTGTGACAAAAAATATAAAAAATTGTTGACAAAACAAAATTCATATGCTATTATTAAATAGTCGCGTGTGAGCGAACATCTATATAGGGGTGTAGTTCATCGGTAGAATAAGAGTCTCCAAAACTCCAGAGGAGGGTTCGATTCCTTCCACCCCTGTTATTAAGAAGTCTATCCAGTATGGGATAGACTTTTTTAGTATATATATTTATTAAATGAAGATAGTTGTTTTTTGAAAGCGAGGCATAGATAATGAATACAAGGCAGTCCTTTTATGATGTCAGTTCTTTTTACAATAAAAAAGCGGTATTAAAATGCAGTTTTAAGGGGATGAGATACCAGGTTCAGGGAATTTCAAAGGAAGATGATGTGAAAGTTCTGCAGGCTGATGTGTGGCCGGAGCCGTTCTGCTATGAAAAGACACCACTTGATTTTCATACGATAAAAGAATTTGAGTATAGTGAAAAGGGGCTTGATGAAGTCTATGAATGGATATGCAGTGAGTATGATTCAAGAAAAGAAGAGTGGGAGTTTGCACTTGAGAATCCGCTTGATAAAGCGAGACAGATGGGACTTATGGATTGACAGCGTCATTGACATGGAGAGGTGATTTTATGGATTATAAAAAATATCTTATAGAGGGCTTTTGTCCAATTGACAGATATCATTGTCTTATGCCGGTGGAGTATGAGAGCGATGAAGAGGACGGAATTGTTGTCGGATATCATAAAAAGAGAATGGTGTGCAGACATGCGCTTGCCGGGACATGTGAAGAAGAGGCAAAGTGTAAATTTTTTGATGATGCACCTGATACGCTTGATAAAGATGAAAAGTGGTACGAGCAGTGATTTAGATAGAGGTATAAAATATGATTTTACTTGTTGGTATAAATGCAAAATATATTCATTCAAATCTTGGAGTATATTGTATTCAGGCATATGCGAGAAAACATGGCATAAAGGAAGAAGATTTTCAGATAAAAGAATATACGATAAATCAGGATGTGGATTTCATCCTTGGAGATATATATCTTCAAAAACCTGAGATGATAGGTTTTTCTTGTTATATATGGAATATTGATTTTGTGACTGAGATTACGAGGGAACTTAAAAAGATAATGCCTGATGTTCCTATATGGCTTGGTGGTCCGGAGGTTTCATATGATTGTGATATGCAGCTTAAAAAGTATCCGTGGATTGATGGCATCATAGCTGGTGAGGGTGAGATTACATTTTATGAAATGATAAATTATTATAAGTCTCTAAGAGTTGATGGAGGTTCATCTGAGGGGCCAGCAGCTCTATCTGATATAAATGGTATTGTATACAGAGATGGAGAGGATGTTGTCATAAATTCCGAAAGAGAAAGAATGTGTATGGATGATATACCATTTCCATATACTGAGGATGCAGGCTTTGATATTAAGTCACTTGAAAATAGGATAATATATTATGAGACGAGCAGAGGATGTCCTTACGGATGTAGCTATTGTTTGTCCTCTGTCGATAAAAAGGTGAGATTCAGAAGATGGGAACTTGTCGAAAGGGAACTTAAATTTTTTCTTGATATGAGAGTACCTCAGGTGAAATTTGTTGACAGGACATTCAATTGTGACCATGAGCATACAATGAGGATATGGAAGTATATAAATGAGAATGATAATGGTGTTACAAATTTTCATTTTGAACTTTCGGCTGAACTTCTTACAGATGAAGAGATAGATTATGTAAGTGGTTTAAGACCTGGTCTTGTACAGTTTGAGATTGGAGTTCAGACGGCAAATAGTGAGACTCTTAAAGCTATACACAGAAATCCTGATCTTACGGTATTAAAACAAAAGGTAGCAAAGATAAGGGAAAAAAGAAATATTCATCAGCATCTTGACCTTATAGTCGGGCTTCCGTATGAGGATTATGAGTCTTTCAGAAATTCGTATAATACGGTCTATGGAATGAAACCTGATCAGCTTCAGCTTGGATTTTTAAAGGTTTTAAAGGGCTCTCCTATATATTATGACAGGGAAAAGTTTGGTATTGTGTATCAGGATAGAGCACCGTATGAGGTTCTTTTTAC
Organism: Eubacterium sp. MSJ-13; assembly: GCF_018918235.1. Lineage (GTDB taxonomy): Bacteria > Bacillota > Clostridia > Lachnospirales > Lachnospiraceae > Butyribacter. The sequence goes on along the minus strand of NZ_JAHLQE010000027.1, from coordinate 20,424 downwards.
TAATTGGATATCATATGGTGAGGTTTTGAGATTGAAGCGTGTCGAGGATATGACGGAGCGTTACTATAACAGCTTGCAGTTTGAGGCATCACTTCCGTTTATGGTATCATTTTTTGAGACACCGTTTGATTTTTTTATGAGTCTTGGAGACTATTATCATGAGATGGGGTACGAGGGAATACATCAGTCAAGACTTAAAAACTATGAGATACTTCTTGAATTTGCAATCAAACTATGTGATATTGATGATGAAAAACAAGATATTCTTGAACAGCTTATTATTTATGACCTGTATGCAAGGGAAAATCTTAAAAACAGACCAAAGTTTATAAAATGGCAGTCCGAGATAAACAAGGATGAGGTGAGAGAGTTTTACAAAACAGAGGAACAGAGTCATAAATATCTTTCAGGATATGATGGAAATGATTGGAAACAGCTCCACAGAATGACGCATTTGCAGCAATTTGAAATAGATGTATTAAAATATATAGAAACTGGAATTATCGAAAATAATAAGAGCAGACTTCTGTTTGATTATAAAAACAGAAACCCACTCGATTATCAGGCTCAGATTTATCCTGTTTAATAATTCTGAAGCATGCGTATAAGTTTTTCAGATATGGAGTCTTTAAGATAAGCGTCAGATGATTGTATCTTATCTATAAGCTCCTGGACTTTGTCTATATCATTATCTTTTAGGTATATTTTGGCAAGACCGGTATAACACCCCGAAATATCGCAGTTAAGTGTATTGACGGCGTATTCAAATATCTGTTTTGCCTCATTTGTAAATCCAAGTTCAAGAAGATATGTACCCCACTTGTTTAAAAGGCTTAGGAATTTAAGATAATTCTGGTCATAAACTGACAGGATTTCAAAATTTCCACGGCCATATGCCAGCTTTATGTCGGTATTTGTCATTCCTGAAAGATTTATCATTTTCTTTGAGATAACATTTGTGATATCCTGCTGTATCTGTATAAGTTCGATATCGTTTGTCTGTTCATTAAAAGGCAGTAGTTCTTTATTGACAGATATATAGTTAAGTGTTGAAATATCCTTGTTTCTGGAGAAATCTGCTTCGTGTTCACGCTGCCAGAAGTCTTTATTTTGGGTTTCCATGCTGTCCTGTTGTTTTAGCTTGACTCGAAGCCACAATAAGAATACAATAAAGCATATAAAAAATACAGGCATTGTTTTTTCCTTTCTATTCAATAAATAAACAGTAATATCATGCAGTGTCTGAAGAAGATCGGAGGTTATCGTATAGTGAATTTTTTTAATAAGAAAAATCAGCAGAAGATTGCGGCAGTTATATGTGTAGTTCTGGTTATAGCAATGGTTCTGCCAATTGTACTCCAATATTTACAGTGATTGCAAAATACTATGTATTATATTTATACGGATGTAAAAGAGCCAAAGAGTCAAAAATGCTAAAGACGATTTTCTTTATGCAGATGTTTTGACTCTTTCTTATACATTAAGAATACTCAATAAGAAAATAAATGTCAAATAGATAGTAAAAGTTAAAATAAGGATGTAAGTGGGAAAGTTATGACGAAGAATAATAAAAAAACAGGGATTATTATTTTAGAAGCGTGTCTGTGTATTTTGTTTATATGCCTGATAATTGCGGCAGTTGTAAAGGCGAAAATCTTAGATAACAAACTTATTGCCCAGGGAGCAAATATAAGTGGTGTGGATATAGGCGGGCTTACAAAAGAACAGGCAGAAAAAAAGATTGATAAATATACATCGTATCTTAAGAACAGGGAGATTACGATAAGATATGGAAATGGTGAAAAAGATACAAAAGCAACATTTGAAAAACTTGGATTTTATATAGAAGATAATGATTATGTTCAGGCTGCCTACAATATAGGTAAGACAGGGAATATATTTAAGAGATTTAAGGAACTTATCTCTGTGAATAAGAAAGATGTGACATATAATCTGAAAACAGGTGTTGACAAGGATGTGCTTAAAAATTATATAACGCTTAAAGGCAGGCTTCACAATAAAAAAGTTATAAATTCAAAACTTAAGATAGTTAAAGGGAAGCTTAAGGCAACTAAAGATCAGACGGGTATTAAAGTAGATATAGCTGATACGACAGATGCTTTTTATAAAGAAATTTCAGGAAATCTAAAAGATAAGAGCCTTACATTGGATGCGGTAGTTAAGGTTAAGAAACCTAAATATACAAAAAAGATGTATTCAAAATGTACGGATCTGCTTGGAGAATATTCTACCGATTACAGTTCTTCAACATCGGACAGATGCAACAATGTTCAGACTGCGGCAGGACGCATAAATGGCACTATTCTTTATCCGGGGCAGACCTTTTCTACAGTAAAAGTCATAAAAGACAGGACAGAGGCAAATGGTTATAAGGCCGCTCCTGAATATTCAGGAGGCAGAGTAGTGGCTGGTGTTGGTGGTGGAGTATGCCAGGTTTCGACTACATTGTATAATGCTGTTATAAATGCTGAACTTGAGGTTGTCGAACGCTCTCCACATTCAATGGTCGTACATTATGTGAATGTTTCAAGGGATGCTGCGATATCAGGAAATTATAAGGATCTTAAATTTAAAAATAACACAAAATCTCCTATCTATATAGCTGCATCTGCAAATGGTGGAATTCTTTCTTTTAAAATATTTGGTGAGGAGACTAGAAGTAAAAAGAGAAAGATTGCGTTTGAATCAGAGATAGTTGAGGAAAAACAGCCGGAGGGCGAAGTTGTTACAGTTGATACTACGAAACCATCAGGTTACAGGGAGATAACACAGTCGGCACATACGGGATATAGTGCCAGACTTTGGAAGATTATCTATATAAATGGTGTGGAGAAAAAAAGAGTTCTTGTAAATACAAGCTCTTACAATGCAGAGCCACAGCATGTTACAGTAGGAAGACAGGAAGTTAGAACGGAAGAAAATAAAAAAAGTTATGAAAACAAGAGTGACACAGGAAAGACGGATACTAAGAATAGTCAGTAAAGAAAGGAACAGACAAAAAGATGGAAATAGGAAAAGTACCTGAGAATGTTTTAAAAAGGGCGGTATTTAAACAGATAAGGCACAGGAGAGAAGAGGTTATACTGCATCCGGGAGTTGGAGAGGATTGCTCAGCAGTTGCAGTAGGAGAGGACGAGGCACTTGTATTTTCAACAGATCCGATAACAGGTACAGATAAAGGGATAGGGAGTCTTGCAGTGCATATTACTGCAAATGACCTTGCGTCAAGCGGTGCTGAGCCTATAGGTATAATGACTACTATAATTCTTCCTGACGGGACAAGAGAGATAAAGCTAAGAAAAATCATGGAAGAAATAGAGGTAGAGTGTGCTAAACTTGAGATAGAGGTTATGGGTGGTCATACAGAGATTTCAGATGCTGTGAACAGACCGGTAATAAATGTGACAGGTGTAGGCAAGGTTAAAAAAGGAAAAATAGTTTCAACGGGCGGTTTGAGACCGGGTGATGAGATTGTTATGACAAAGTGGGCAGGACTTGAGGGAACTTCGATAATAGCTGCCGAAAAGGAAGAAAAACTTCTTGAGACATTACCGCAGGAACTTGTAGATGTGGCAAAGGGATTTAAAGATTACCTCTCTGTAATACCGGAGTCAAAGATAGCGATGGAAGTTGGTGTAACTGCTATGCATGATGTTACGGAGGGAGGAGTTTTTGGGGCACTTTGGGAACTCGGTGAGGCGTCTGGAGTGGGAATTACTGCACATCTTGACAAGATTCCGATAAAGCAGGAAACTATCGAAGTATGTGAGGTATTCCATCTTAATCCGTATATGCTGATTTCAAGCGGAAGTATGATGATAGGCTGTGAGAAAGGCAATCTTTTGGTTGAAAAGTTAAATGAGGCTGGTATAAATGCTGCTGTCATAGGCAGGGCAACAGAGGGCAATGACAGAATTATTGTTAGCAGGGATGAAACGAGATATATCGGACCGGCGGGAAGTGATGAGCTTTATAAGATTTAGATTGTATAGCTGAGAAGCGTGTGCATCTGTAATATATAATACCGCAGGCACGCCTTCGCTATGACATCACTCGTAGCAGTACATAAGTCAGCAAAAGACGCTGACTAAGTGCTGACGGTGATGAAAATGTCTGCTAACATTATATATTACAGATGCACACTTTAGTTCAGGTTATTCGTAGTTTTACTTAATGTTGTTTGAAGATAGGAAATGGAGGGTGTTTTATGAATAGTGATCTCAGAGAAAAGATTTTGAATACGATTAGTAAGAACAGCCGTTACACTACTAAGGAGCTGGCGGCAATGCTTGGCAGCGATGAGGAGACTGTTGAGAATGAGATTAAGCTGATGGAACAGGAGAATGTCATATGTGGTTATCCTACTCTTATAAACTGGGACAAGACTGAATGTGAAAAGGTGACAGCTCTTATCGAGGTTAAGGTTACTCCACAGCGTGATATGGGATTTAATAAAGTTGCTGAGAGGATATACAAGTTTGACGAGGTGGAGAGTGTCTATCTTATGTCAGGTGGTTTTGACCTTACGGTGACGATATCTGGTAAGAGCATGAAGGAGGTCGCGAGATTTGTTTCTGAGAAGCTTTCGACGCTTGAATATGTGAACAGTACTGCGACATATTTCGTGCTTAAAAAATATAAAGAACATGGTCTTGAGATGACAGGAAAGCACCATGAACCAGAAAGGATGTTGATTACACCATGAGAGATGCATTATCCAGCAAAGTTAAACAGATTAAACCGTCAGGCATAAGAAAATTTTTTGATATAGTAAGTGAGATGGATGACGCCATTTCGCTCGGCGTTGGTGAGCCGGATTTTGATACACCGTGGCATATAAGGGAGGAAGGAATCTATTCTCTTGAAAAGGGAAGAACTTTTTATACTTCAAATGCGGGGCTTAATGATTTAAAGATTGAAATTTCCAAATATCTTGACAGGCGTTTTGACTTAAAGTATGACCCGTCAGGCGAGATAATGGTAACGGTAGGTGGAAGTGAAGCTATTGATGGTGCACTTAGGGCTATGCTTGATGAGGGCGATGAAGTGATACTACCACAGCCAAGTTATGTGTCCTATAAGCCCTGTATAGTGCTTGCTGATGGGGTTCCGGTCATAGTGGAATTAAAGGAGGAAAATGATTTTAAACTGACAAGAGAGCAGCTTGAAGAAGCTGTTACAGACAGGACTAAGATTCTGATCATGCCATTCCCGAACAATCCGACAGGGGCGATAATGACAAGAGAAGAATTACAGCCGATTGTTGATTTTGTTATAGAGCATGACCTTTTTGTAATCTCAGATGAGATATATTCAGAACTTACATACAGCGGAACACATGCATCTATAGGGGCATTTCCGGGTATGAAGGAAAGAACTATCGTCATAAATGGATTTTCAAAATCATATGCGATGACAGGCTGGAGACTTGGATATGCCTGCGGGCCTAAAAATATACTTGACCAGATATTAAAGATACATCAGTTTGCCATTATGTGTGCCCCAACTACAAGTCAGTATGCAGCTATAGAGGCTCTTCGTCATGGTGATGAAGATGTGGAGAAGATGAGAAATGAGTATGACAGGAGAAGAAGATTTCTTTTAAATGCATTTGATGAAATGGGCATAGAATGTTTTGAGCCGTTTGGTGCTTTTTATATGTTTCCGAGCATAAAGAAGTTTGGAATGAGTTCAGATGAATTTGCTACCAGACTTCTTAAAGAGGAAAAGATAGCGGTAGTACCCGGAACGGCATTTGGTGATTGTGGTGAAGGTTTTTTGAGAATATCGTATGCATATTCGATAGCTGATCTTAAAGCTGCACTTGAGAGAATTGAAAAGTTTATAGAGAAAATAAGTTAGGGAGAGAGAGATGTTAAATATAGTTTTACTTGAACCTGAGATGCCTGCAAATACCGGAAATATAGGAAGAACCTGCTGTGCAACGGGCACAAAGCTTCATCTTATAGAGCCGATGGGATTTAAGATAAATGATAAAATGCTTAAAAGGGCAGGGCTTGACTATTGGGACAAGCTTGATGTGACCGTTTATGATTGTTATGAAGATTTTCTTCAACAAAATCCTGATGCAGTGAAAAAAATGTATATGGCAACCACCAAGTCAAAACAGGATTATACTGATGTGCATTATGAGCCTGATGCGTATATAATGTTTGGCAAGGAGAGTGCGGGTATTCCCGAGGAGATTCTTGTGGATTCACAGGAAACAGCTATAAGAATACCTATGAATAAAAATATCAGATCATTAAATCTGTCAAATTCGGTTGCAATAGTGTTATATGAAGCATTGAGGCAGAATAATTTTTTTGATATGCAGCTTGAAGGTGATCTTCACAGACTTCATTGGAAATGATAAAAAAGGTAAATGTTTAGTAAAAAATGAGAATAAATATAGTGATTTTTAACAGAAGTTTACTGAAAAATTTGTGAATATCGGAGAAAAAAACAAAAACTTAAAAAAGCTATTGAAAAATATGTCAAATCATAATAGAATGATTAACGATATTTATTAAGAAGAAAGTTATGAAAAAATGCGTATTTCCTTAGTCGATTGTGACGTTATCTGTAGAAGAAGGATATTTGTTACTATTTGTTCTGAACAGTAAAACATATTTTATTCAGATTATGTGAGGGGTTGCGCATAATAAGCGTTCCTGAGTATAATTATAGTGGAATGGAGGATAATAAAATGAGTGAAACAAAGGGAAAGATTGCAGTATTAACAAGCGGAGGAGATGCACCTGGAATGAATGCAGCCATTCGTGCAGTGGTTCGTACAGGTATTTCTAGGGGATATGAAGTGTATGGTGTAAGAAGAGGATACAATGGTATTCTTAACAGAGAGATGGATCTTCTTACATTCCATGATGTTTCAGAAAAGCTTCAGCATGGAGGCACATTCCTTTTTACAGCAAGAAGTGCAGAATTCAGAGAAGAAGAGGGAAAGAAAAAGGCAGCAGCTATCTGTAAGGAACTTGGTATAGAGACACTTATCGTTATAGGTGGTGACGGTTCGTTCACAGGAGCTAAGAACCTTTCAAAATACGGTGTTAATGTTATCGGTCTTCCAGGAACGATAGACCTTGATATAGCATATACAGATTATACTATTGGATTTGATACAGCAGTAAATACGGCTATGGAGGCTATTGACCGTCTCCGTGAGACATCAAATTCACATGAGCGTTGCAGCGTAGTAGAAGTTATGGGACGTTCAGCAGGATATATCGCACTTTGGTGTGGTATTGCAAATGGTGCTGAGGAAATTCTTTTACCTGAAAAATTTGACAATAATTATGATAAGCTTATCGAAGAGGTAAAGAATAACCGTGAAAGCGGTATGACACATCAGATTATCGTAAATGCTGAGGGAATCGGTCATTCTTACGGTCTTGCAAAGAAGATTGAGGAAGCTACAGGAATTGAGACTCGTGCTACTATTCTTGGACATTTACAGCGTGGTGGAAGCCCTACAGCAAGAGACAGAGTTTATGCTTCAGTTATGGGTGCATATGCTGTTGATTGTATTGAAAAAGGCAAGAAAAACAGACTTATAGGTTACAAGCAGGGTCATGTTTATGATATCGATATTGACGAGGCATTCCAGATGCAAAAGAGTATCGATGATTATGAGTATGAAGTAGCAGGTATTCTTGGAACAAGATGTGAATACAAATAGGAAATCGCAGATCTGATATTATATACAATTATCAGTAAATATAAAAATTAAATACTTAAATATGAACAGAGTAGGAAGTCATGCGTTAAGTACCAAAGGATGGGAAGTTGTCTTTGGGCGAAAAGAAAGTATTCTTGCGGTATGGCTTTCGCATCCACTGTCAGAAATGAATGAAAAACACTCATTACCTGAATAATGGTTTACTTTGAGTGTTTTTCTTTTTTCGGCTCCGTTCATTAGAAAGGGCAAAAAATGAAGGAAAAGAAAACTAAAATTTCAGTAAGAGATATCACACTTATGGCGATGCTTATAGCTATCGAAATCGTTTTGTCGAGATTTTGTTCGATACAGGCATGGAATGTTAAGATTGGATTTGCTTTTATAGCACCTGTAACAGCAGCTATATTGATGGGGCCTGTACAGGCAGCAGTTGTTGCAGGAGTTGCAGATGTACTTGGAACACTCATGTTCCCTATAGGACCATATTTTCCGGGCTTTACACTTAACTCGTGCTTAAACGGTCTTGTTTGGGGATTATTCCTGCATAAAAAGCCATCCATACCAAAAGCAGCAATTGCCGCTGGTATAAATCAGTTTATTATTGGTTTATTCATAACTACATTTTGGATCTCAGTGCTTTATGGTTCACCATATGTATCATTGTTACCTGTAAGACTTACACAGGCTTGTATTCTTTTTGCAGCACAGTTTGTAACTATATCTGTACTTCAGGAAGTATTCTTTAAGAGATTGAAGGGTGTATTTCAGACAAGCACAGTAAATGTTCAGTAACATAGACTATACACAGATTTGCGATTAAATATAAAAAGCAGGCTTAGAAAAAGACAGGCCTGCTTTTTTATATATTGTATAGAATTTATGATTATTCATGTTTAGGGAGTGAGAATATAAATTCCGTTCCCACACCTTCGGTACTTATTACATTAATGTTCTCACCATGATTTTCGATAATCTCTTTAGTTATTGAAAGTCCAAGACCTGTTCCTTTTTTATCTTTTCCGCGTGAAAGGTCCGTTTTGTAGAAGCGTTTCCATACTTTTCCGAGGCTTTCTTTAGGAATACCGATTCCATGGTCTTTTATTGAGATAAATACTTTTTGATTTTTTTCTTTTGTATGTATATCAATAGTTGAATTATCGTGGCTGAATTTTATGGCATTGTCAACAAGATTTTGTATAACCTGTTCTATCTTACTCTGATCTGCATCGACAAGTGAAACTTCAGCGTCAAATGTTATCTCTAGTGAGATATGCTTCTGTGTACATCTTTGTTCAAATGTGGCAAGACAACGCTTTAATTCACTGTTTATATCAAAAGTTGATATTTCAAGAGGAATTCCCTTGTTTTCAAACTCACTCAGAGACAGGAGATTGTTTGTAAGCTTTGTAAGTCGCTCAACCTCAAAAAGTATGATATCAAGATATTTTCCCTGTATTTCAGGAGGAATAGTGCCGTCAGCCATTGCCTGTGTATAACCTTTTATTGATGTTAACGGCGATCGGAAATCGTGTGATACATTTGCAATGAAATTTTTCTGATAGTCGTTAGTATCTTTCATTTTATCAGCCAGATATTTGATTGCTCCAGCAAGGTCTGCCTGGTCATGGCCGCTATATGCCGGCATAGGATAGTCATAATGTCCGGCGGCATATTCTTTTGCTGCGTTCTGCATGCTTTTAAGAGGAATAACAGTCTGAAGATAAAGATAAAGCAGAAAAATAAATAATATAACTGACGTTATAATATAACAGATAAGGATAGTATCTACATATTGTACGGCTCTGTGATGGAGTGAAGCTGTCGGTGTGGATAGGACTATATAAAAGCTTATGTCGAGACCGGAAGATACAGGATAAATGATACAGAGCGATTTTTCTGACAGGAGTTTATTGATATCTGTATTTTCAACCGACTGTTTTGAAAGGAGTAATGAGTCATAATTATTTATCTTATAATTTTCTTTGCTTTTGTCTATGTCAGAATCAAGTATTATTTTACTGTCAGTGTTACTTAACCATATGCGTATACCGGTTGCATTCTGAATCGAGTAGAACTGTTTGCGCATTGAAGGGATGGCACTGTTTACAAGGTAAGCATTGGCAAGATATTGTGTTTTTATGTTGTCTGCTTCTGAATACATATTTGTTTCTGTATCAGAAAGTATTTTTTTATACATGAGTTTGTGACCATATGTATTTAGAAGTGCTACTGTAAAAACAGTAAATATAAGGTAACACATTAAAAATTTAAAACGAAGTGATCTCTTAATTTTAAAATGCATAGAGTTCTCCTTTCACAAACACCCTTTGCATATATATGCAAAGAGTGTTTAAAAAAATTATTCCCTGTATTCAAATTTGTAACCGATTCCCCAGACAGTTTTAAGTTCCCATTGAGGATGTTCTTCAAACTTTTCACGAAGACGCTTGATGTGAACATCAACTGTTCTGGTATCACCGATGTAATCATAGCTCCAGATATGGTCAAGAAGCTGTTCTCTTGTGAAAACCTGATTTGGATGTGATGCAAGGAAATACAAAAGTTCAAGCTCTTTTGGAGGCATTTCAACACGTTTGTTTTTGTAAGTAACTGAATAATCAGTCTGATTGATGATAAGATCAGGGTATGTCACACATTCTTTTGGAAGTGAATCATCAGTAGTTTCAGCAGAGGCAGGGGAATTTGTACGCCTGAGAACTGCCTTGACTCTTGCGACCATTTCTTTAGAATCGAAAGGTTTCATGATATAATCATCAGCTCCAAGTTCAAGACCGAGTACCTTGTCAAAAGTTTCTCCTTTTGCAGAGAGCATTATAACAGGTAGTTTTGAATTCTTTCTTATCTCTCTTAAAACTTCATATCCGTCGATTCCAGGAAGCATGATATCGAGGAGGACAAGGTTTGGAGAGTATTCCGAAACAGCCTTTATAGCCGATTCTCCGTCATTGACAATATGTGTGTCAAAACATTCTTTTGTAAGATAAAGTCCGATAAGTTCTGCGATATTTTCATCGTCATCAACTATAAGTATTTTCTGTTTTTGTGCCATTTTAATTTTTTTCTCCTTTTTATTTAAAATTTACGATAGTAACGCCCATATCACCCTCTCCAAATTCACCAAGCCTGAACGATTTAACATATTTCGTGCGTTTAAGGTGATTGTGGGTGGCGGTACGGAGTGCACCTGTTCCACGGCCGTGTATTACTGTCACCTGTGTCATATGTGCAAGATAGGCATCGTCAAGATATTTTTCCAAAACCGGCATAGCCTGATCGACAGTCATGCCTATAAGATTTACTTCACCGCTTATTCCGGATGCTTTGTTCATTCGTATCTTGCCGCTGCCGCTGTGATTGTTGTTTTGAGCCGGTGCAGTCTTTGGTTTAGGGAGGAGTTCGATATCCTTTATATTTACTTTTGTTCTCAGAAGTCCAGCCTGAACGAAAAGGTCACCTTTTTCGTTAGGGAGTGTGCTTACCGTACCGTTTGCACCGAGAGACAGTACCTTTATGTCAGCTCCTATATAAAGGTCGGAAGCTTTAAGCTGTTTTGACTTTGGCTTCTCTTTTTTGACTTTGATCTTTGACTGCTTTGAATCCATCTTTTCACGGAGAGCTGCACGCTGAGCCTCCATTTCCCTGATATGTTTATCGCTTGAAGCCCATTTTGTGTATTTGCGGATGGTTTCGTCAGCGTAGTCCTTAGCCTCGGCAAGTATGCGGCTTGCCTCCTCATTTGCATGCTGGATTATCTTGTCTTTTGAGCTGTCTATTTTTTCATTCTTTTCCCTGAGAGATTTCTTTAAATCTGAAATCTCCTTGCGGCTTTTTGATACTGCAGCATGTTCTTTTTCAAGCTGCACCCTTGTCTTTTCAAGTTCAGCAAGTACATCTTCAAAATGCTTTGCATCAGATGCAACATGACCCTTTGCATTTTCAATGATTCTGTCAGGCAGACCAAGTTTACTTGAAATGGCAAAGGCGTTACTCTTGCCGGGAACTCCTATCAGGAGTTTGTAAGTCGGTCTGAGAGTTGTAACATCAAATTCACAGCAGGCATTTTCAACATCAGGTGTCTGGAGTGCATAAAGTTTTAACTCGCTGTAATGCGTTGTAGCCATGACTGTTGAATGTCTGTCATGAAGATCTGATAAGATGGCAGTTGCAAGGGCAGCTCCCTCGACCGGATCTGTACCAGCACCAAGCTCATCGAAGAGAACAAGGCTGTTTTCGTCTGCTTTCTCAAGGATGGACACAGTGTTTACCATATGTGATGAGAATGTACTTAGACTTTGCTCGATGCTCTGCTCATCACCGATATCAGCGTATACTTCATGGAAAATGCGGAGTGATGAACCCTCAAATGCAGGTATATGAAGCCCCGCCTGTCCCATAAGTGTGAAAAGACCGATGGTTTTGAGTGAAACTGTTTTACCGCCGGTATTTGGTCCTGTCACGACAAGAAGTGAGAAGTCGAGTCCGAGATGCAGATTGATAGGAACTACTTTTTTGGCATCTATAAGGGGATGTCTTCCCTCTTTTATCTCTATATATTTTTCTTTTGGAAAATTAGGGCGTGTGCCTTTCATTTTCTTTGAGAGCATTGCCTTTGCAAAAATAAAATCAAGTTCAGATAATATCCTGAAATCCTGCTCGATGAAGAAACTCTGCTCGGCAGTCTGGTTGCTGAGGTTTGCGAGTATCTTTTCAATCTCTTCCTGCTCGTCAAGTTCAAGCTGTCTTATCTCATTGTTTAATTTTACGACAGAAGCAGGTTCGATAAAAAGTGTTGAACCTGTCGCTGACTGGTCGTGAAGCATACCGTTAAAAGATGAGCGGTACTCTGCTTTTACAGGAAGGCAGTATCTTCCGTTTCGCATCGTGATTATGGAATCCTGAAGCATACTGCGGCTGCTGCCGTTCACAATGGAATTAAGCTGGTCATGTATCTTGCCGCCGGCAATCTTCATACTGCGTCTTACATGGCTTAATCCCACGCTTGCATCATCTGCGATAGTATTTTCATCGATGATACAGCGGCGTATCTCCTTCATAAGAGGAGAGAGAGGTTCGATAAGCTGGTAACGCTCATTTAATGAATCCCCTGTCTCATCATTCTCATTCAGATTTTTTCTGAAAAAGTTTTTGACGCTTCCTGCGGTAGAAAGAAGGCTTGAAATGTTTAACAATTCTCCTATGCCAAGAATCGAGCCTATTTCAAGTCGTTTTAAACTTGCCCTTATATCTTTTACACCACCAAAAGATACCTCACCCTGCGTAAGGATGTGTGTAAGTGCGTCACTTGTTTCGCGCTGTGCTTTGAAGATATACTCCTCGTCGTCTGTCGGCAGAAGGTTTTTACAATATTCTTTGCCGAGAGGCGAAGCAGCATATGATTCAAGCATGGTTATTATTTTATCATACTCAAGAGTATGTAATGTTTTACTGTTCATGATCGTTCTCCGTTCATTTGATTCATATTTAAGGACGAAAACATCCTATCTTATTTTACAACATTATATAGGAAGTAATCAAGTATACAGTAATTTTTTACGATTTGTTAATATTGTATTCATAAATGTATGGTAGATTTATACATAATGGTTGGAAAAAGAATATGTATTTTTAGTTAATTTGTAAGATTTATTATGGGAACAGAGGGACATACATGACAATTCATAAAAGACCTGTTGAGGAAAGAGAACATGAAGTTGAGAAGTATCAGTTTATTAAAGAGCAGGTACGTCCTCAGCAGAAAAAAAATGCAGTGAAGTTTGCCGGAAAAATTCTTTCGGCTGTTTTTCTTGCCGTGATATTCGGCTCGGTTGCGGGGGCTGTATTCAACTTTATATATACAAGGGAAGACGATAAGGATATTTCTGATTACATAGTCGAAACTATCAGACCTGAGGCAACTGCTTCATCGGAGAGTCTGACAGAGAACAATTCTAACAGACATAATATAAGCGAGTCTGATATAGCATCTATTGACAATTATGACCATATTTCCAAAGAAATCGCAGCAATAGGAAACAGTTATAAATACGCACTCGTAAAAGTACGTGGGGGTATAAGTGACACAACATGGTATGATGCGGACGAGGAGAATAGAGGTATAACTTATGGGGCTGTTTTTAATATTACTAAAAATGAATATTTTATTATCACAGATTCAGGTGCAGTAAGCGGAACAGATGAGGTTACGATAGAGTTTTATAACGGCGATGACGTAAAGGCTGGCGTTCTTGGTGTTGACAGTAATGTAGGTCTGGCTGTCCTGCGTGTGTCTAGAAATACAGTTCCTAAGGATACCAGAAAAAAGCTGCTTTCAGTTGATTTCGGGAGTATATCTGGAACTTCAAACGGTTCAAATGTTATTGCCATAGGTGCACCGAATGGGATTATGTATTCGGTTATGCTTGGAAAGGTGACAAAGTCAGATATAGAGGCTTCTATAGCGGACAATGAGATAGCATTGTATGCTACAGATATGACAGTTGCATCGGCGGGTAATGGCATTATCTTAAATACCGAAGGGAAGATGATAGGCTTTATCAATAACAGATTTCAAAATCTTACAGGTGAGAGGAATATGGCATTTGTTTCGATAAACAGTGTACGTGATATTATAGAGCTTCTTATGCGTGGAAAAAGTATTTCGTATCTTGGAATTGAGGGGATTGATGTTGATTCGGACACTGCCGAAGCGCATAGTCTTGTAAGAGGTATATATGTGACATCTGTATATTCAAGTTCTCCGGCATATTCAGGGGGGATGCGTGTTGCAGATGTTATTGAGAAAGTAGATGGCCAGAGTGCAAAGACCGTTTATACACTTCATAATATTCTTATAAAGCATAAGAGTGGGGATGAGATAAAGATTGAAGTTTCCAGAAAACTAAAAAATATGAGAAAAAATATAACGCTGAGCATAACGCTAAGTTAAGTACAATAATAAAAATAAAAAGAAACAAAGCAAAATCTATATTTATGTCTTTGTTTCTTTTTTGTATTTTTCGGTAAATGATTTTAACGGCTTATATTATCCTCTTTTATTATTTGAACGAGTTTATGTCTGAATGCTTTTTCATAAACATCTTCGTCGTGGAATGCAAAGCGGTTGAAATCAAACTGTGTTTCAAGGACCATGCGCCTTGTAAAAAGTGTAAAGTGTTTGTTGGAGTGAGGAGGCCAGAAGATGCATATACATCCATCTGCGTTTGCTTCAGGAATATTGAAGTTTTCAGCAAATTTTCCAATAAATGTTTTATCTATCATAAATACATGTGAGTAGTGGCCGATAACTTTTGCAAGCCTTGTACCATTTATGGTAAAAGTGTTCATATCATAGCCGTCCCTGTATTCCTGGGCGGGAGAAATTAAAGGCTTTGTATCCGCAGCATAATATGAGATGCGTTGTGCAATGGCTACTATCGGAAGTTTTCGGTTTTCGTTGCGTATAAGACTGTCAAAACCGGTATAGTCATCGTTGTCAGTTACAAATACAGCTTTATTGCCAAGACGTATTATGTCGATGATTCCTATCTTATTTGAAAGGTCAGACAGGAATGAAGGCTTTAAGAATGTTTCCCGCTGACTGATACCTCGCGGAAGATCCTTTGAAGTCATATGATAGAAATGGAGTCTGCCGTCATCAAGTTTTGCGATTGATGTGTGTATGTGCCAGAGTGTACCAATATGTTTACTATCGATATAGCTTATTTTCATATGAAAGTTCATTTCACTGATATTGTAATTGAGTTTTAACTGGTAGCCGGGAAGTTTGTTTTTGTAAGATTCTACTTCTTCTGGCATATCTTCAAACACTGGATTCATTTTGAAACGAGCCCATTTATAAACTATCGCAGCCGCATTTGTGAATTCTGTTTCTAAAGTTCTTGTTTCTTTGTGCAAAAGGGGCAGCTCAAGGTGGAATAAAATATTGGATTCCAGCCTTGCGAGTGTTTCTTTTTTGTATATGCGGCTGTCATGTGGCTCATCAATCTTATTGCATACAAGCCGTATAAGTTCATTTTTGACAAGCTTGTTGTTTACAAGTTTGATTATTAGGTTATAATTTATTTCAGGATTGTCAAGTTTTAAAAGCTCACGTATAAGGATAATCCTTGGGCATTTATAAAATTGCTTTGCGATTTCTTTATCCTGGTTAAATATTGCGATAATGTCAGGATGAAGATGGCTTGAATCTTCGATTTTAATACGAAAATGGCTTTTTAGCATAAGCTCCCAGTTCATATTTTTATAATGGTTGTATGAAAGTTCTTCAAAAAGCTTTACAAGTGACCAGTCACTAAGTTCAAGGTTTGCCAGTATGCAGTTTAACATACGTGAAAGTTCTTCACTGCCTTTCCAGAACTGGTCGTCACTGATGCGGCTCTTATAGCGCATGTCGTGTTCTATTTCATGCCAGCCTTCAAAAAATACGGTACGAAACTGCATTTCAAAAGTTGTATCGATAGGAAGTGACCACATTTCTTTCTTGTATAAATTGAAGTATTCTGCCGGATATTTGAATACACCATTTATTTTTGTTGCACGAAATTCGTCTGATTCAAAGAAATTTCTGGACCATTCGTCTATCATCTGAAATGTTCTTTCCATGATATCACGACAGATGCTAAGGTCATCGTAATAATAAAGAATAACACGCAGACCGATAAGATCCTGGATCTTTTTGGGGTTGTTAAGTGTTCCGTATTTGCCGCGGAAAAGTTTTGAGGCTATTGACTCAACGGACTTGACTCTTGAAAAAATACGAAAATATAAGCCACAAGAGGTAAGAATTTCGGTTATTGCGTTTGTGATATGTTCACAGAGCTCATTTAACTTTTCAAAATCTATTTCCTGTTCTATAATTGTTTCAAGTTCTTCTTTACTGCTATAATTGTGCATGATTACAGACAATAGTCTGGTTCCCCCCTTTATTTGTTTGTTTATTTATTCTACATTCTTATAAGTATAGCATAAAAAGTACATTTTTGTGTATTGTTTTTTTAGACAAAAAAACTTATAATCAATATTAAAATGCTATTAAAGTCAGAAATGGAGGATTTTGATGACTGAATTAAATTTTGATGCAAAGCTTAGTGCAGGAGAGTTGTATGCTTTTTCTATGAGGCATACTTATAGAAGTATGTCTGGTATTTTTGGACTTATTATAAGTTTTGCAAGTCTTATAATATGTGCGGTAAGGTTTGAGTACCTTGACAGAACCGCAGTTATGGCACTTATAATAATAGGTCTGATTTTTACAGTTGTGCAGCCTGTTATGCTCTGGAGCAAGGCAAAGGCACAGGTCAGAAAAAACAAGAGTATAAACGATACGCTTCATTATACCATAAATGACGATGGCATAACTGTTTCACAGGGAGAGCAGGAAGCTAAGGTAAAATGGTATGAGATAAGAAAGACAGTAGTTGTAAAGGATGCAATATATGTTTATATGTCACCAGTAAGAGCTTTTATTTTTACAAAAAAGCAGTGTGGTGAAAGCTTTTCAGAACTTGTGAGGAATATACAGGAAAAAGTAAAACAGTATAAAGATTATGAGCCTGAGGAGAGCGAGACAGAAGATGAAAACGGAGGAACCGATGAGTAAAGAGATAATTGAGAGCAGATGTGAGAAAGATACATTTGAACTTGGGAAAAAGCTTGGAGAGAGCTGTAAAGCAGGGGATATCATTCTTTTAAACGGAGATCTTGGAGTTGGAAAAACTGTTTTTACTAAAGGCTTTGGCAAGGGTCTTGGCGTGGATGAACCTATATGCAGTCCCACATTTACCATAATGCAGATATATGAGCAGGGAAGGCTTCCTCTGTATCACTTCGATGTATACCGCATCGCTGATGTATGCGAGATGGACGAGATAGGATATGAGGATTATTTTTTTGGAAACGGCGTATGCCTTATCGAGTGGGCAAAACTTATAAGTGAGATAATACCAAGAGAGCATATAAGTGTTACGATAGAAAAGGATCTTGAAAAAGGTTTTGATTACAGAAAGATCACTGTAGAGCAGTCTTAGTTTAACTGATACTATATACTATGTGTTTTATAAAAAAGCATTAGGATAGAGTCAATAAAATATAATTGGAGATAATTGCAGTTATGAAGATATTAGGAATAGATAGTTCAGGGCTTGTGGCTTCAGCAGCCATAGCCGATGAGAAAAATATTATTGCGGAATTTACGGTAAATAACAGGCAGACACATTCGCAGACACTTCTTCCGATGATAGAGAAAGTTGTCGATATGTCAGGAATCGAGCTTGAACAGATAGATGCGATTGCCATAGCAGCAGGTCCGGGATCGTTTACTGGACTTCGTATAGGTTCGGCTACAGCCAAGGGAATAGGTTTGGTGTTAAAGAAACCTATAGTATCGGTTCCGACACTTGAGGGACTTGCTTACAGGGTAAGTGTATTTGACGGGCTGATATGCCCGATAATGGATGCAAGACGCAATCAGGTTTATACGGGAATATACAGGATGGAAGATGGAAATCTCATATGTTTATCTGAGCAGAAAGCAGTCGATATACATGAAATCATGGAAGAACTTGAAAAATACGATGATAAAGTTATTTTTCTCGGTGATGGTGTCGAGGTTCAGAGAGAGACGATAGAAAAAGAATTTAAAAATGAGTATTGTTTTGCACCAATTCATCTTTCAAAACAGAGTGCCGCAGCGGTAGCAGCTCTTGGAGAGGTATATTTTGAACAGAGAAAAGTGGAAAGTGCCGCTGAACATAAGCCTATATATTTGAGAAAATCACAGGCAGAGAGAGAAAGAGAAGAAAGGTTAAAAAATCAGGAATAAAAAATGGAAACATTTTTTAAGATAAATGATATGACTTTAGCTGATACAGAGGGCTGTGCGGATTTGGAACAAAAGATATTCGCTCGCTCGTGGAGTAAAGAAAGTATTGAAGATACATTATCAGTAAAAGAAAATGTATGTCTTGTGGCTGTTGATGGCAATGGTGTAATTGCAGGTTACTGCATATTTACGACTTCATTTGAGGACGCTGATCTTTGCAGGATAGCAGTATCAGCCGAGTACCGTAGAAAACACATTGCAGAAAAGCTGCTTGAAAGCGCATTTAAAAAATTGAAAAAAAATGGTATAAACAGAATTTTACTTGAGGTCAGAAAGAGTAATGAAGCGGCGGTATCTCTTTACAAAAAATATGGATTTAAAGAGGTAGGTATACGAAAGGGTTATTACAGTGAACCGGTTGAAGACGCACTTGTATTTTTATTAGAAATTATACCAGCTATTACCACTGTACATTGATATTCTCCGGCATTATTATATATGCGTAATACAAATTTTGCAGCAGAAAAAATACCGGGAGGAAACATGAAAGATATATATTGTAATGTGTGTGGTAAAAAATTATTTGTAGAAAACGGAATATTAAAAGAGGATGCATTTGAGGCAAAGAAACAGTGGGGATATTTTTCAAAAAAAGATGGAATACTCCATTCGTTTGTTATCTGCGAGAAATGTTACGATGAGATGGTTGACAGTTTTGTCATACCTCCTGAAATTACGGAGGTGCATGAATTGTAGGTTTATTATATGCTCCTCTGGATTGTGAGGAAAAATGTTAGATTTATGTTTACTTGGAACAAGTGGGATGATGCCGTTGCCTGGTAGATGGCTTACGGCGATGATGACCAGGTTTTCAGGAAGCAGTCTGCTGATAGATTGTGGAGAGGGAACACAGATAGCAATGAGACAGAGAGGCTGGAGTGCAAACCCGGTTGATACTATATGTTTTACGCATTATCATGGCGACCATATAAGCGGATTACCGGGTCTTTTGCTCTCTATGGGAAATTCTGACAGAACAAAACCTGTCACACTTATAGGACCTAAGGGGCTTGAGAAGGTTGTAAATTCTCTGCGTATTATAGCACCGGGACTCCCATTCAAACTTGAGTTTATAGAACTTACTGAAAATTGCCAGAAGATAGATATAAATGGATATCATCTTACTGCATTTAAGGTAAACCACAATGTTGCATGTTACGGATATACTATAGAGATAAAGAGAGGGGGAAGATTTTTTCCGGAACTTGCGAAAAAGAATGATGTGCCTATGAAGCTTTGGAGCAGGCTTCAGAAAGGGGAAACCATAGAGGATGATGGCAGGATATATACTCCGGATATGGTTATAGGGCCGGAGAGGAAAGGAATAAAAGTTACATATTGTACGGATACAAGACCTGTGAAAAGTCTTGTTGAAAATGCAAAAGAAGCTGATCTTCTTATATGTGAGGGGATGTATGGTGAGAGTGACAAAAAGGCAAAGGCAGTGGAGAAGAAACACATGATGTTTTGTGAAGCTGCCAAAGTTGCAAGAGAGGCAGATGTAAAAGAAATGTGGCTCACGCATTATAGTCCTTCGCTTATCCACCCAGAGGAATATATGGGGGCAGTGCGGAAAATATTTAAGAATTCATATCCCGGAAAGGACGGAAAAAGTATTACTCTGACATATCCGGAGGATGAGTGATAATATTAGAAAGTAATTATCATAATGAAACTATTTAAATAATCCGAATATATATATAAGAAGATTTGAAAAATAAGAACCTAGTGTACTGTATCAATGATTTTCAGCTAAATAACGCAGGGTAAATTTTCAATCTGC
>NZ_JAHLQE010000106.1 GCF_018918235.1 Eubacterium sp. MSJ-13 | reverse complement strand
CGCCTTTATCTCCTTTATCGCCTTGAGGCCCAGTATCGCCCTTGTCACCTTTTTCGCCTTGGATACCCTGTTCGCCGGTATCACCTTTATCCCCTTTTTCACCTTGAGGGCCAGTGTCTCCTTTATCACCTTTAGGTCCACGCTCGCCGGTGTCCCCCTTAGGTCCTACTGGACCTTCTGGTCCAGGTATTCCCTGTTCACCCTGGGGCCCCTGACAGCCCTTATCCCCCTGAATACCCTGAGGTCCAAGTTCGCCCTGGGGGCCTTGTATTCCGACAGGACCTTGTTCCCCGGCAGGTCCACGCTCGCCTTTTTCTCCACGTTCTCCTTTTGGTCCCGGTGGTCCCATAGGCCCCGGACATCCTGTATCACCTTTAATGCCACGAGGTCCCATAGGTCCCTGCTCCCCTCTTGGTCCCTGTTCACCACGAGGTCCTTCAGGACCCATAGGACCGGGCGGTCCCTGAATCGTCACATAAGTGCCGCAGGCTCCACAATTGTTACAGCCATTGCAGCAATTTCTTGATTTATTATTTGGATAGTTCATAATAAACCTCCATATATCAAATGGTGTATACTTACATATTATGCAGGAATGTTAAAGATGAGCAACATATTGATGGAAAGTAAGGGCTGGTAATAAAATAGCTTAATATAAAAAATCAAAAAGTTATGAGTAAGTAGCAGAGCGGATTACGAATATCTGTTTGACTTTTGTATGCAGATTATAATAAATATAAGATATAAATGCCGAAAACCACACACACATTAACACATCTTTAATAAAAATAATAATAAAAAGAGAGGATGGTTTCATGCTTAAAAACTGTGTTCTTAAAGGAAGTGTTGATACTAAAAAGTGGGTGGGTTCAGCGGCAGCAAGAGCTGTTAAGACAATGGCACAGACAGCAGTTTCTGTAGTGGCAGTTGGAAGTACAGTATCGAATGTAGATTGGAAACTTGCCGCATCTTCAGCGGTTGTTGCAGGAGTTGTGAGTGTTCTGACATCTGTTGCCGGACTTCCCGAAGTGGAATGTAAGGATAGTGTTAAAAAATAACCGGATAAATAATTTCTTTACAGGTATAAGATGCACATGCATATCTATATATGCATGTTTTATACGCAGAAAGCGAGGGAATGGCATGGCAAAAATAAAAGCAGTAACAGTGCATGGAGGTCATAATCCTTCCGGAAGGATTGCCTGCGGTGCGAGTGATTATATTGATGAGAGCAGAGAGGACAGGATCATTACCAAAAAAGTTGTGCGTCTTTTAAAAAAGAATGGTATAAAAGCGTATGATTGTACCGTAAATAATGGAACAAGTCAGAGAGATGTGTTAAAGAAAATATGTGCTAAATGTAATTCAAAGGTGAGAGATATTGATATTTCGATTCATTTTAATGCTTCAGATCATCAGAGAGTGCCTGATGGAAAGACAACGGGTACGGAGGTATGGGTAAGAGATACCTCGGCAGTAAAGGGAGAAGTAGCAAGGAGGATATGCAATCAGATAGCAAAAGTCGGATTTAAGAACAGGGGTGTGAAAACAACATCAGATCTTTGGTTCTTAAATAAGACAAAAAAACCGGCACTTCTTATAGAGGTATGTTTTGTGTCTGATCCTGATGATGCGATATTGTACAAAAAACACAAAGATGATATAGCAAAGGCTATCGTTCAGGCAGTAATAAATTACAACAGGGTGCATTAGGCTTTATATGAGATTATTATATTAATGAATTTTATGTAAGACAATAAAAAGGGGGCTGTCGCAAGAGGCACTATTCATACAATATGTAGATAATAAATCTGTTATTAACAGCTACATATTGTATAGATTATGCTTAATGCGACAGCCCCTTTTTATTTTTTGTATGATTGTGATTTAAGTATTGTAAAAAATCAGTATTTTATAAAATGAAGATTTAACTTATCGGATTCTTTTCGATATTCTTGCTTCGGTGTTTTTTGGCCTCATAGAGACTTTCATCAGCATGGGATAATGCATCGTGAAGGGACATGCCGCTGTCTGAGGCTGTCACATAAGTTCCCACGGAAACAGTTATGTTGTATGTTTTATCACTGGTTTCATTAAACTTTGCAAAACTGTCATTTATGGTTTTAACAAACTCTTTTTCATCATTGCTTTTGGAGTAATCTAAAACACAGGCATATTCATCGCCGCCAATCCTTCCGGTGATTCCAAGTCCGTCTACGGCATCAGTCAGTATCTCGCCGATAAGTTTTAATGAGAAATCTCCTTCATCATGGCCATATCTGTCATTGACAATCTTTAGATTGTTCATATCAACATATGCAAAAAGCAGTTTTTTGTTTTTTTCTTTTAAATCGCTGATAAGTTCTTCGGCTGCCTTGTAAAATCCCCTTCTGTTCAGTATACCTGTAAGAGTATCTGATTTTGACAGATTATCAAGTTTGATATTGTTTGCGTGCAGGACAGAAAGACTTTCTTTTAATTTTTGCTGTATTTTTTCATTAGTCTTTAGAAGGTCTATCATTTTAACTGCTGCACCAAGCTGATTTGCAAGAAACTCACCATTTTCAAATAATTGTGGTGAAAGGTCGCAAAGTATGAGTCCGTAAAGTGTTTCATTTGAAAAGAGAGGAAGACATACTGAGCAGAATCTTGCATTGCAGGTTTTTTCAAAATGGAAAATATCATCTATATTTAATTTTTGTGATATTGAAGGGACAGCTTTTACAGTTCCGTTTTCGAGTACTGCTTTTAAAAGTAGTGCATCAGGTCTTATAAAACTATCTCTTTCAAAGTGTGTTATTGCTTTTTCAAAAAGATAAAGGTGTGCATTTTTTATGCCCAAAAAATCGATATCAGAAAAAAGTTTTGTGTAACTTTGGTCAGTGCCGTTTTCAAATTGCATTGTATTACTTACAAACAGTTTGAAAAGATAATTATCTGATTCCTGCTTTGCCTGAATCTGTCCGAACTGGTTATTCATGCTTCTTATCATTTTTCTGTATAAAGTATCAAACAATTTACGCAGTTCATATGTTTTTTCAGGATTTTTCCTGCATATATAACTGAATATTTCTTCATAAATCCCTAAAAGATTGTCTATATCGGCATGTTTCATATGAATCTGATCTGCACATTTTATTATCTGTGTATAATCACTGTCATTTTCAGGATTCGACAATGAGAAGAGTTTTTGAAGCAATAATTCAAATTTTTGGGTGGAATCTGCCGCATCTTTTGATTCCTCATATCTGCAATTATAAAATACGGAATCTACATATGTATTTATAAGTGATGTGTAGTTTTCATGCTGTGTATTAAGGTCGGCTTTTTTATCGCCAAATGATTCACGCATAATGAATTTAACGGGAAGCTTCTGACTTTCAACAGATTCTTTGTTGACAAGTTTGATAAGTGTCTGCAAAGCCTTTTCACCGAGTTCGTTTGTATTAGTCCATATGGAAGATAAGGTCGGGCTTACTTTTGATGAAAGTGTTGAGTTGTCATATCCGAAAACATATATGTCTTTTCCGGGTACGAGTGACCTTTTATTCATTTCTTCATACAGATTGATGGCAACATCATCGTTTATACAGAAAACAGCTTCTACATCAGGATTTTTATCAAGTAATGTACAGGCGGCTTTTTTATCACGCTTTGACAGGTCGCTTATGACAAAGCTGTTTTCTGTGAAGGGAAGATCATGCTCACTTAGTACTTGCATAAAAGCATCTTTTCTCTCTTTTGCGTCAGTGTTTTCTTCAGGTCCGCCGATCATACCGAAACGTTCGCAATGTTTATTTTCTATGAGGTATTCCATAGCTTCGCGGATTCCTACACTATTGTCGGAAGTGATGCTTACGAATCCCGAAAATTTTGATGCGATAAGTACGCATGGCATATTTTTATATCTGCCAAGTAATTCACCGATCTTATCCTTGCTTGTAAAGCAGCCGATAACATCGGCAGCAACGATAACTGCGTCAAGTGTTTTACTATCTGCATATTCAAATAATGTATTGTACTGGTATTCGTATCTTATCTCAGCATTTTCTGAAAGGTCACGGTCGATATATTTTCCGGGTAATACAACCAGATCTACATCAGCAGCTTTAGCTGCGTGCATGACTCCTTTGCATATTGAGATCACGAAATGCTCCGTAATACCGCTTACAAGAAGTCCTATAGTTAAACGTTTATTTTTATTTTGCATATTTTTATACTCTCTTATTACTTTCTGGATTTAACACTATCAAGGAAGTCCCTCACTTCTATTGCGTAGAGCAAGTGGGGGTGTGGACTTGCCTGATAGTGTTATGAGCAAGTAGCAAAGCGGATTGCGAATATCCGCTTGACTATAAAATTTATATGTTAATGATAACATTTTTTGTCTGATAATACAATTGTTAAATATCAAGAAAGCTGTAAGGTATGTTATTTTGTAGTTTTGTAGTTTTCAAAAAAATCATAGTGTGATATAATGAAGATTAGCGTAGCCGTAAATGGTGTATAAATAAAAAATAGAAAGGCAGAAACCTTGTTTATGCAGGAGTTTTTGAACAGGTAGAGATAAAATGAAACTAGGAATCGTTGGACTTCCAAATGTTGGAAAGAGTACATTATTTAATTCACTTACAAAGGCCGGAGCAGCAGAGGCAGCAAATTATCCGTTCTGCACTATCGAACCTAATGTAGGTGTAGTTCCGGTGCCAGATAAGAGACTTGATGTTTTGACACAGATGCATAATTCTGCGAAGACTATCCATGCAGTTATCGAGTTTGTTGATATCGCAGGACTTGTTAAGGGTGCATCAAAAGGCGAGGGCCTTGGAAATCAGTTCCTTGCTAATATCCGTGAGGTTGATGCTATAGTTCATGTAGTACGCTGTTTTGATGATACAAATATAGTTCATGTGGATGGAAGTATTGACCCTTTGCGTGATATTGAGACTATCAATTTAGAACTTTTGTTCTCTGATCTTGAGATATTAGACCGCAGGTATGCAAAACTTGCAAAGAGTGTTAAAAACGATAAGACACTTGTCAAGGAATTTAATCTTGTTGAGAAGTTAAAAAAGCATCTTGAGGATGGAAATCTTGCCAAGACATATGAGCCGGAAGATGAGGATGAGGAGGAACTCTTAGAGAGTTTTAATCTTTTGACATATAAGCCGGTCATATATGCAGCGAATGTTTCAGAGGAGGACTTAGCAGATGATGCAGCTTCTAATGAATATGTTGCAAAGGTAAGAGAATATGCTGCTAAAGAGGGTTCAGGAGTTTTCGTTATCTGTGCACAGATAGAGCAGGAGATTGCAGAGTTAGAAGATGATGAGAAAAAAGAATTTTTAGAGGACCTCGGTTTATCTGAGTCAGGACTTGACAAACTTATAGCAGCCAGCTATAAACTTTTAGGCTTGATAAGTTTCCTTACGACAGGAGAAGATGAGACAAGAGCGTGGACTATAACAGAAGGTACAAAGGCTCCTCAGGCTGCTGGAAAGATCCATACTGACTTTGAGCGTGGCTTTATCAGAGCTGAAGTTGTAAGTTATGATAATCTCGTAGAGCAGGGAAGCATGAATGCAGCTAAGGAAAAAGGTCTTGTCCGCTCAGAGGGAAAAGATTATGTTGTTCAGGACGGAGATGTTGTTCTTTTCAGATTCAATGTATAATATGCCCTGTTTGATGCAGAATTATTTATTATAGAAAGTCTTAATTCAAAGGGGGACGGCAGATGGGAGCTGACATCAGATTTCCACATTTAGGGATAGAGATTGAAAAACTGGGAAAGAGTATTTCAATCGGAGGTTTTTCGATTGCGTATTATGGCATTATAATAGCTTTTGGTATGGTCTGTGGTTATCTTGTCGCAGCGTGGCAGGCAAAAAGAACAGGGCAGGACAAGGAATTGTATCTTGACCTTGCACTGTGGGATATAATATTTGCGGTTATCGGTGCCAGAGTTTATTATGTCATATTCAGTTGGGATTATTACAGTAAAAACCTTAAAGAGATAATAAATACAAGAGGCGGTGGACTTGCGATATATGGCGGTGTTATAGCCGGGGTGCTTACGACATTTGTGTTTTCAAAGGTGAGGAAAGTTTCATTTATGAAACTTCTTGATACCGCCTGTGGAGGTCTTCTTGTTGGTCAGATAATAGGAAGATGGGGAAATTTCTTTAACAGGGAAGCGTTTGGCGGTTATACAAACGGGTTGTTTGCGATGCAGATAAAAAGGACAGAGGTAAACCCGTCGAATATCACGCATGATATTATAAAGCATATTGTTGATATTGATGGTGTATCGTATATTCAGGTTCATCCGACATTTCTTTATGAATCATTATGGAATATAGCTGTTTTATTGGTGATTCTTATTTTTACAAAAAAGAAAAAATATGATGGTCAGTTGTTTCTTATGTATCTTCTCGGATATGGTATAGGAAGATTCTGGATAGAAGGACTTCGCACAGATCAGCTTCTTATACCGGGAACGGCAGTTGCCGTTTCTCAGGTATTGTCAGCTACAGTTGCAGTTATTTCTGCTGTCATACTGGTCATTATGCACAGAAAAAGAAAAATAACTAAATAGATAAAAAAGAGCGGCAATGTTCTTGAAGTAAAAATAAACATAGAGAACAGGCAGAGTACCACATCGGGAAGTGGGATACTCTGCCTGTTTTTTTGTATATGAGCGGATTTGCCTAAATATAATGATAATCGTTCCTCTTTTTTATGATAAAGGTTGCTGTGACGCAAAGTGTAAGTGCCTCTGCAACTGCTACTGATAACCATATGCCGTTTATTCCTCCCAAAAGTATAGGAAGCAGTATTACGGCAGATATCTGAAATACCAGTGTTCTTAAAAATGATATGGCTGCTGAGATAGGTCCGTTGTTCAGCGCTGTAAAGAATGATGAACCAAAGATATTATAGCCATTTATAAGGAATGTAAGACAATATATCCTGAATCCTGTAACAGTCATGTCAAACAACTCTTTGTCATAGCCTACAAATAACTTAGAAATAGGTGAGGCTATAATCTGTGCGAGTGCAAAAAGTGAGACCGCCCATATACATATCAGGGTCAGACTTTTCCTTAATAGATTTTTTAATTCATCATGGTTTTGTGCACCGTAGTGATAACTTATGATAGGGGCACTTCCTATTGAGTAGCCGAGGAATATGGCAACAAAGATAAAGTTTACATACATTATCGTTCCATATGCGGCAACACCGTTTTCTCCCGCAAATTTCATAAGCTGTAAATTGTATAATGAATTTACGATGGAGCTAGAGAGGTTTGTCATAAGTTCTGATGAACCGTTTGTACAGGTGCGTATAAGGACTTTGCCATAAAAATGTGTTTTTCCGAGTTTTAACGGACTTGAATTTTTTCTGCCAAAATAAAAGAGTGGCAGCAGACCTCCTATACATTCACCGCATACGGTCGCAATGGCGGCTCCTTCTATACCGAATCCGAGTACAGCGATAAAAATATAATCGAGTACCATATTTGTAAGTCCGGCAGCAACGATGACCATAAGCCCAAGTTTTGGTTTTTCAGCCGTTACAAAAAAACTTTGAAAAACATTTTGCAGCATAAAAGGCATAAGTGATATAAAACTTATCCTTCCGTACAGCACACAGTTATCAAGAAGTTTTCCACTTGCTCCTAAGGCGATGCTTACAGGGCGTACTAAGATGGCACCCAGGATAGCGAACAATAATCCGCCGATTATCGTTGTGTAAACTATCAATGAAAAATATTCATTTGCTCTTTTTGGTTTCTTTTCCCCAAGAGTTTTTGCTACTATGGCACTTCCACCTGTTCCCATCATAAATCCGAGTGCACTTAATCCCATGAGTAAGGGAAGAATGAGATTTATTGCGGCAAGAGCTGTTTTACCGACAAAGTTGGACACAAACAATCCATCGACAACGCTGTATATGGATGTAAATATCATCATTACTATAGACGGATATACAAATTTTAATAGTTTTTTAAATGTAAAATGTTCTGATAATTGAATTGCCATGAGTTACCTCCTACGTGTATTTTTAAGTTTGTTAAATTCATTGCGCAATGCTTTACTATATTTGTCTGATACATTGAGCAGAAGTATCTGTTCTTCTTTATCCAATAATGAAAATGAGTTGTTTTCACATTTGATGACAGGATAAATCTTTTCCTGTATAAGTATTTTGCCTTCCTCGGTAAGATTTATGTGTTTTGTGCGGCCTCTGCCATTTGAAAAGTATATATAACCATCTTTTTCAAGTTTGTGGATAGATGAGTTTATAGTCTGTTTTGGCAGAAATGATATTCTTCGTATATCACTCTGAAGGCAGCCGTCACCAAGTTCAAAGATTGAATACAGAATATCAAATGAACTGTCTGATAATCCTGCATTTACTGACATTTCATGGTAAATGTCATGAATTTCTTTGTAAAATTTGTTAAAAGCAGCAAGAGGACGGCTTATGGATGGTGTTTCTTCTGAAAAAATATCATTGTCATTATTGTTGTCGTTCATATATTCTTTCCTCCTCCGGTTTTTAAAAGTCTGATTTCGTACTTGTGAAAGTATAGTCTGAAATCGGACTTGTGTCAAGCAGATGATTTTATTTTTGTTGTACTACAAAAATAAAAAATGCGTCTTTTTATTGCCATACTATTGCCAAAAGTGTGCAAAAGTTATATTATATAGATTGTAAATGGTTGAAAGTGGGGGACAAATTGCATAAAATTGGGTAAAAGTCAAAATACCGGAAGAATACAGGGGGAGTTCTTTTTAAGGACAACGGGGTTACTTCAGATGAACAGGGAAGGTTTTTATTTGAAGGATGAACTAAGCAGACAGAATGATATTTTGGAGGAAATTATGGAATTTGTTCATAAGTCAGTTCTTCTTGATGAGGTTATTGAGGGACTTGATATTAAAAAAGATGGTACATATGTGGATGGAACACTCGGAGGGGCGGGACATGCCATGCATGTATGTGAAAGGCTTGGAAAAGATGGCAGATTTATCGGGATAGATCAGGATGAGGATGCCATAAAAGTTAGTACTGAAAGATTAAAAAAGTTTGGTGATATGGTTACGATCGTTAGGAGTAACTATTCTGATATGATTCAGGTTATGGAAGATCTTGGAGTGACGGGTGTTGATGGTATAACACTTGATCTTGGAGTTTCATCGTTTCAGTTGGATACGGCAGATAGAGGATTTTCATACAGACTGGATGCACCGCTTGATATGCGCATGGATAACAGGCAGTCATTGTCAGCCGAAAATGTTGTAAACGAATATTCAGAAAATCAACTTTTTCATATTATTAAAAATTATGGCGAGGATAAATTTGCAAAAAATATAGCAAAACATATCGTTATTGAAAGACAAAAGAGTCCTATACTAACTACTAAAAGGCTGGCAGAGATAGTGGATCATGCTATCCCTATGAAGATGAAAAAACAGGGTGGACATCCTGCTAAGAGGACATTTCAGGCTATAAGGATAGAAGTGAATCATGAACTGGATGTTCTTGAAAAAAATCTAAATGATATGATAGATTTGCTGAATTCTGGTGGAAGATTTTGTATAATTACTTTTCATTCTCTTGAAGACAGGATTGTGAAGAATGCATTTAGAACAGCACAGAATCCATGTATTTGTCCGTCAGATTTTCCGGTTTGTGTATGTGGGAGAAAATCTAAAGGAAGAATAATTACGAGAAAACCTATACTTCCGACGGAAGAAGAAATGGAAGTTAATTCGCGTTCAAAAAGCGCAAAACTGAGAATATTTGAGCACAATTAATTTAGGAGCAGGAGGAGTATTATGTCAGTGGAGTCTAAAAATAATTATTCGTACGAAAGATATCAGAAAAGACATATTCCAAATTATAGAAAAAATACATTTGTAGATGGAAATACTGTCAGACAACTCAATGCCGTACCGAATAGGAGAGAAGAGGAACGGATTGAGCGTGAGAAGCGTAGAAAAAAGCAATTGGACCCAGGAAATATTGCTGTGCCTGGAGTTTCAATTGGAAATATAATTTTTATTGCATGTGTTTCAGTTATTCTTATTGCGGTAGCTGCATCATTTATCAGTACACAGAATAAGAGTGTTGCGTTGAAAAAACAAGTCGTTTCACTTCAGACTGAGATACAGGAACAGAAAACTTTAAATAATGAAAAGTATGAGGAAATATTAAATGGTGTAGATCTTGCACAGATATATAAAAGAGCTACAAGAAAACTTAATATGGTAAGGGCCGAAAATAATCAGGTATATAAATATAAGAATAAAAAAAGCGATATGGTAAAACAATATGCTGACATACCTGAGGTATCAAAAAATAAATAGAGTTTTTTATAGAGGTTCGACAGGATGGACAAGACATCAAAAAGAAATACAAAAAAAAATATTAGAAAGCAAAATATACGAAAGATAAGGCGACAATCAAGGTGGAGATTATATGCTGCCATGTTTATCGTCTTTATTCTTATTATATGTGCATCAGCAAGAATAATATATTTAAATGTCAGCAAGGGTACAGAGTATAAAAAAGAAGTTTTGTCACAGCAAAGTTATGTTAATAAAGTTATTCCGTATAAAAGAGGGGATATAGTTGACAGAAATGGCAATACACTTGCAAAAAGTACAAAAGTATACGATCTTATATTAGAACCAAAACAGATACTTGAAGCAGACAAAGAAAAAAAGAGCGATAAGTATAGAAAAGCAACTGCTGCTGCACTTGAAAAAGTTTTTGGAATAAAACAGAGTACTTTTTTTAAGATATTATCAGAGAAACCGGAGTCTATGTATTATCCGATGAAAAAGTATAAACAGTTAAGCAGAAAGATTGTTGAGCAGTTTAATAATATTTCACAGAAGGAGAACAGTAATATTATCGGGGTATGGTTTGAAGAAAGTTATCTTAGGACATATCCATATTCGCAGGTAGCAAGTACTGTTCTTGGTTTTTGTTCATCAGATGGACAGGGACTAGGCGGGATTGAGAGCTGGTATAATTCAAGCTTAAATGGTGTCAATGGCAAGAGTTTTGGATATTATGATTCTAATCTAAATCTTGTTGAGAAAGTCAAAGAGGCACAGGATGGAAATAAGGTTGTGTCTACTATTGATATAAATGTTCAGGGAGTACTTGAGAAAAAAATGGCAAAATTTCAGAAGGATACAGGTTCAGAAAACATGGGAGTTATACTGATGAATCCTCAGAATGGTGAAATTTATGCTATGGCAGATTATCCAAGTTATGACCTTAACAATCCAAGAGACTTATCAAAGTTCTATTCAAAGGCAAAACTTTCAAAAATGTCGTCAAAGGATAAGAGTGAACTGTTACAGAAATTATGGCGTAATTACTGTATTTCGGATGCATACGAGCCGGGCTCTACATTTAAGCCTATAACCGTTGCAGCAAGTCTTGATGAAGGCGTGACTTATGATGGAAAACATTATTTGTGTGATGGTGGTCAGAAGATAGGAACTACATATATTAAATGTGTGGCATATTCGGCCGGCGGTCATGGGGATATAGATCCGTGTAAGGCACTGATGAAATCATGTAATGATGTGATGATGCACATGGCGGCTGATCTTGGGGTAAGCAAGTTTGCAAAATATGTAAGAAGTTTTGGATTTGGAGCAAAGACAGGAATAGATCTGCCGGGGGAAGCTATTGGTGGAATATTCAGAAAACAGGACATGCATCAGGTTGAACTTGCAACTTCAAGTTTTGGTCAGGGACAGACTGTTACTATGATTCAGCTTGCATCAGCTTTTTGTGCTACGATAAATGGAGGAAACTATTATCAGCCACATGTGGTTAAAGAAATTGATTCTCAAAATGGAGCCGTTGTTTCTTCTAATGATAATATGCTTGTAAAAAGAGTTATTTCTGAAGATACAAGCAAACTTATCAGGAAATATCTTGAAAAGACTGTAGAGGATGATGAGGGTACAGCAAGTCCGGCAAGAGTAAAAGGCTATGTGATCGGTGGAAAAACAGGTACAGCAGAAAAACAGCCAAGAGAGGACAAAAACTATCTGGTTTCTTTTGCAGGATTTACGCCGGTTGATAAACCTGAACTTGCAATATATGTTGTTATAGATCAACCACATGTAGCAGATCAGGCACATAGCACATATGCTACAGAATTTGCAAGTGAGGTACTTAAAGATGTTCTTCCAATGTTAGGTATATATAAGGAATCAGGGAAATCAAGTGATGCCAAAGCGGTTACACTTCCATCTACAAAAAAAGGAAATTCAATTCTTGAAGTTCCTGCCGGTGGATATGCAACATCGGATTATGATGTTGCTGATGGCAAAAAAACAGGTAATAATTGAGATAACAGTGCATAAAAACAAATGAATGTAATAAAATACTTAATAGCCAGAACAAGGAAGAGGTTATTTATGAAGTATTGCAAAACTCCGCAGAAACAACGGGTGTTTTTTGTGTTTATCATGGTTTGCTTTTGTTTGTTTATGCTTATTGGGAGATTGGTATATCTTATGATATATCGTGCTGACTATTATGGAAAAAAGGCAAAAGCGGTTCAGCAGAGAGAAAGAAGTATCAAGGGAAGTAGAGGAAGGATTCTTGACAGGAACGGTGTTGTTCTTGCTGGAAATAAATCTGTTTCGACTATTTCTGTGATACATAATCAGATTAAACAGCCAGAGAGGGTGATAAAGAATTTATCAAGGCTTCTTGACATTGAAGAAGAAGAAATAAGAAAGAAGGTTAATAAAGTTTCATCGAGAGAAAAGATAAAATCCAATGTTGAAAAAACAGTATCTGACAAAATACGAAACCTTGAAATGGATGGTGTTATGATCGATGAGGATTATAAACGCACTTATCCGTTTAATTCACTTGCTTCAAAAGTAATTGGGTTTACTGGAGCAGATAATCAGGGGATTCTAGGACTTGAAGTAAAATATGAAAAATATTTGAAGGGTGAAGCCGGATATATTCTTACAACGACAAATGCCAGAGGAATTGAAGTTGACAAAAGAGCAGAGGAGAGAATCGAACCAAGACCAGGAAAGGATCTGTATACAAGTATTGATATAAATATTCAGAAATTTGCTACTCAGGCAGCAAAAAATGTCATGGAGGCAAAAGAAGCAAAAAATGTAAGGATTCTTGTTATGGATCCAAATGATGGAGAGATTTTTGCGATGGTAAATGTTCCTGAGTTTAATCTCAATAAGCCATATGAGATAAAGGGCAATAAAAATTTAAACCAGAAAGAATTGAATGAAAAATTAAATGATATGTGGAGAAATGGCTGTGTATGTGACACATACGAGCCAGGTTCTACATTTAAGGTTTTTACGGCTACGGCTGCTTATGAGCAGGGAGTTGTAAAGCTTACGGATACATTTAACTGTCCGGGATATAAAATAGTTGGGGATAGAAGGATAAGATGTCACAAAACGACAGGGCATGGTACAGAAACATTTGCACAAGGTGTTCAAAATTCATGTAATCCGGTTTTTATGGAAGTTGGTCAGAGACTTGGCGTTAGCAATATGTTTAAATATCTCAAAAAATTTTCTATTTTAGACAGAACAGGGATAGATGTTCCGGGCGAAGCTGTAACAATAATGCATAAACAGGAAAAAGTTGGTGAGGTGGAACTTGCAACAATGTCATTTGGACAGTCATTTCAGCTTTCGCCTATTCGGCTTATAACTACGATAAGTGCAGTTATAAATGGCGGAAAAATGGTCACTCCTCATTTTGGTGTGAATGTTGTAGACCAATATAAACATAAAAAGTATACAATAAAATACAAGACAGAAGAAAAAGTTATATCAAAAGATACATCTGAGGTTATGAAGAAAATATTGGAATCAGTAGTTACTGAGGGTGGTGGAAAAAAGGCGGCTGTCGAAGGGTATAAGGTTGGCGCAAAAACAGGAACATCGGAAAAACTCCCAAGAAGAAGTGGAAAATATATCGCTTCGTGTATGGGATTTGCACCGGCAGATAATCCTAAAGTGATAGCACTTGTACTTATTGATGAACCGACAGGTGTTTATTATGGAGGTACTATTGCAGCTCCTGTTATTTCTAAACTGCTCGATGATGTATTACCATATGTTGATGGAAAGTGATACTTTGTTTCGCTTTTTATAGGAACGGGAGGTTTGAGAATGACATATTCATCTGTATTTATTTCAATTATAGTAGCTTTTTTGACAAGTGCTTTTCTTTGTCCGATAATTATTCCAGTTCTAAAATCTTTTAATGTAAGTCAGTATGTCAGAAGTGATGGACCTGAGTCGCATTTAAAGAAAGCCGGAACGCCTACAATGGGGGGCATAGTTATACTTGTATGTTCAGTTGGGGTGAATCTGTTTGAAATAAATGGCAGTAAAGAAGAGTGTCTGCTGATTTTTACATTTCTTGGATTTGGGGCAATAGGTTTTTTGGATGATTATATAAAAGTCATTTTAAAGAGATCTCTTGGATTGACGGTTTTACAAAAGCTGATTCTCCAGAGTGTCGTTACATTATGGTTTTGCTATTATTATATTGTAAAAATGAAGGAAGAATGTGAAATGCTTGTGCCATTTACGGGAGGAGTAAAAAACGGAATATATTTGTCGATGTCTCCTGTTTTTTTTGTTGTGGTAGTTTATATTATTATGATCGGAACTGTTAATGGAGCAAATTTTACAGATGGACTTGACGGTCTGGCGTCAAGTGTTACACTATTGATAGTGGTGTTTTTCTCGATAAATGCGATCAGATTAAACAGTGACATGGCTTTATCTGGTGTATGTGTTGCAGGAGCTTTGATGGGTTTCTTACTTTTTAATGTTCATCCTGCTTCCGTGTTTATGGGTGATACAGGTTCGCTGGCATTAGGGGGATTTGTTGCTGCAATTGCTATAGAATTAAAGATGCCACTATATATAGCGTTGGTAGGTGTGGTGTATTTGGCTGAGGTTTTATCAGTGATAATACAAATAACATATTTTAGAATTAGCGGAGGCAAAAGATTTTTTAAAATGGCTCCGTTGCATCATCATTTTGAAAAATGTGGCTGGAAAGAGACAACTGTTGTTGCAGTTTTTTCTGTGATAACAACAATCATGTGTGTAGTTACAATTTTGGAAAGAAACTGATTTATAGTTTAATATAAAGTATTATAAGGAAAAGAGGATAAATATGAGATTTACAAACAAGAAAGTGTTGGTAGTTGGTACAGGAAAAAGTGGTGTTGCCGCTGTTAAGCTGTTAAACAAGGCAGGGGCAGATGTGATTGTGTTGGAAGGAAATACATCATTTTCAACAGATGAGATTATTTCAAGATTTCCGGAGAATACAGAGTTTGACCTTATAATAGGTGAACTTCCGGAACAAAAAATAGACAGTATTGATTTTGTTATATTAAGTCCAGGAGTACCAACAGATTTACCATTTGTTGTTAAACTTCAGGAAAAGAATATTCCTGTATGGGGGGAAATAGAGCTTGCATATCTTTGTGGAGCAGGAAAGCTTTTTGCTATTACGGGAACAAATGGAAAAACGACGACTACGGCTCTTACGGGAGAGATTATGAAAACATATTTTAATGATGTATATGTAGTTGGAAATATTGGTTATCCATATACTGAATATGCATCAGAGATGACAGATGACTCAGTAACAGTTGCAGAGGTAAGTAGTTTTCAGCTTGAGACAATAAATAAATTTCATCCACAGATAAGTGCTATTCTTAATATTACGCCTGATCACTTAAATAGACATCATACGATGGAATGTTATGTTGAGGCGAAAGCAAGAATTGCTAAAAATCAGAATGAAAATGAAATATGTGTTTTGAACTATGAAGATAAATATCTTAAAGAGATTGCTAAAGACATACCGGCAAAAGTATTCTGGTTTAGTAGTGAACATATACTTGAGCAGGGAATATGGCTTGACGGTGAAAAGATCATGTATTGTGATGGCGCAGAAACTATAATGATATGTACTATTCATGATATGAAACTTTTAGGCAAACATAATTATGAAAATGTTATGGCTGCTGTTGCAATTGCGATGCATGCGGGTGTTCCGCTTGAATGTATAAGAAAGGCAGTAAAAGAGTTTAATGCGGTTGAACATAGGATTGAATATGTAAAAGAAGTAAACGGTGTAAAATACTATAATGATTCAAAAGGAACAAATCCTGATGCTGCTATCAAAGCAGTAGAGGCTATGGTGAGACCTACAGTAGTAATTGGCGGAGGCTATGATAAGGATTCGTCATATGATGAGTGGATAGCTTCTTTTGGAAATAAAGTCAAAGCACTTGTGCTTCTTGGCCAGACAAAAGATAAGATTGCAGCAGCGGCAAAAAAGGCAGGATTTGAAAATGTTATCATGACAGAATCGCTTGAGGAGGCTGTAAGGGTGAGCAGTGAGCAGGCAGAGCCAGGGGATGCAGTTTTATTGTCGCCTGCGTGTGCAAGCTGGGGAATGTTTAAAAATTTTGAAGAGAGAGGTAATTTGTTTAAAGAGTATGTCAAGAACCTGGAGTAAGGATATAACCGGACCGAGGAAAGAAAAGATTTACTCTAAATATGATTATATGTTGATTGTCCTGACACTTGGAATCGCAATTTTCGGTGTTTGTATGATAAATAGTGCAGGAATATATAATGCACTGCTTTTAGGAGCTCCGCTCAGATTTGTTAAGTCACAGATAGCAGGACTTTTAGCGGGATGTGCTATGATGATTTTTGTTGCAGGATTTGATTACCATATATTTATGAAAAAAATTTTGTTTAAAAATAAAAATATAAGAGTAGTACATGTATTATATATTGCTGCACTTGTAATGCAGGTTGCAGTTTTGTTTATAGGTGTAGATTACAATGGTGCAAGGAGATGGCTTAGATTTGGGCCTGTCCAGTTTCAGCCATCTGAGATAACTAAGATTGTAGTTATAATTTTTATATCTTATGTAGCATACATAAACAGAAGTATTTTTGATACATTTAGTGGTTTTTTGAAGGTAATGTTATTTATTGCACCGCTTATTGCTGTTATAGCAAAAGAAAATTTAAGTTCGGCGATTGTTGTTGCGGGTATAAGTGTAGGAATGTGTTTTGTTGCAAGCAATAAAAACGGATATTTTGTTGTGTGTATAATCATTATGGCACTCGCTGCTTCATTGTATATAATTTTTGGAGACCCTTTCAGAATGGAAAGGATACAGATATGGCTTAATGTTGAGACTAATGAAAATGCTCATCAGATAAAACAGGGATTATATGCAATCGCTACGGGGGGATTGTTTGGCAATGGGATAGGAAACAGTGTACAAAAATTGGGGTATATACCTGAAGCATATAATGATATGATATTTTCTGTTATATGTGAGGAGCTTGGAGTGGTAGGTGCTGCATGTCTTATTATTGCTTTTATTGTATTATTCTGGAAAGTAATCCGTATCGGATATAATGCGGTTGATATATTTGGTACTATGCTCTGTACAGGGGTTATGCTGCAGCTTTCAATACAGGTTGTTATAAATGTTGCAGTTGTGACAAATTCAATACCATCGACAGGTATTCCTTTGCCATTTATAAGCTATGGAGGTACTTCAGCAATGATAATGATGGCTGAGATGGGAATTGTATTGGGAGTTTCAAAGAGAGAAAAGAGGTTAAACTGTTTATGAGGATACTGAAACGTTTCTTTATAGTGTTATGTGCTTTTGTTATCATGGTGTTAGGATTGTACTTTGGGTTTCATATAGATAATATTGAAATTGAAGGAGATAGTGCATACTCTGATGAGGAAATAGAGAAGAGTGTATTTAGCAGGAAATTTTCAGACAATGAACTGGTTTTCAGATTATACAATAAATTATATGGCATAAATAAGCTTCCTTTTATTGAGGATATAGATGTTAAATATGTAAACCGTAATTCGGTGCTGCTGCATGTTTATGAAAAAAAGATAAGTGGCTGTATAAAATATATGGGGCAGTATGTATATTTTGACAAGGATGGAATTGTGCTGCAGAGTCTGTCAGAGCATAGAAAAGGTGTTCCTATGGTCACGGGTATAAAATTTGGTGATTTTTCGATTGGAGAGGCATTTAGTGTCAAGGATGAAAAGCTCTTTTCAAAAATAATGAATATATCGCAGCTTATAGACCATTATAAAATTGATGTATCGAGAATTCATTCAAGTGCAGACGGTATTATATTATATTCTGGTAAGGTCAGAGTTTATCTCGGAAAGAAAAATATGTATGATGATCAGCTAGCTGCATTATCATCAGTATTAAAAACTACAAAAAGTAAAAATTTAAAAGGCAGTATTGATATGTCGGATTATCAATCAGGCGATAAGATAGTTTTAAAAACTAATAAATGATTTTTTTATAAAAAAAGTTAAAAGAACAAATTTTCTCTTGATTATTCAAAGGTTAATAGGTATTATATACTTTAGGGAAATTTGTGATCATATTAAGGAGGAGCAGCGTTGTTAGAGATAAAAACAAATGAATCAGAAAGTGCCGCTAAAATTATTATAGTTGGCGTTGGTGGAGGCGGAAATAATGCCGTAAATAGAATGATACAAGAGGGAATAAAAGGTGTTGAATTTATATGTATAAATACAGATAAGCAACAACTTAAGAACTGCAATTCTGCGACATGCCTGCAGATTGGCGAGAAGCTGACTAAGGGGCTTGGAGCAGGTGCGAATCCTGAGGTTGGAAAGGCTGCTGCTGATGAAAATCGTGAAGATATAACTGAAATGATAAAAGGTGCAGATATGGTTTTTGTAACTTGTGGAATGGGTGGCGGTACCGGTACAGGAGCAGCCCCGGCAGTTGCAGAGATATCAAGGCAGCTTGGTATTCTTACAGTAGGCATTGTTACAAAGCCATTTAAATTTGAAGCAAAGCGTCGTATGAACAATGCTCTTACAGGAATTGAAAATCTTAAAAAAAATGTTGATACGCTTATTGTAATACCGAATGATAAACTTCTTGAGATAGTTGACAGAAGAACATCTATACCAGAGGCGTTAAGTAAAGCTGATGAGGTGCTTCAGCAGGGTGTTCAGGGTATTACTGATCTTATCAATGTCCCTGGACTTATCAATCTTGACTTCGCAGATGTGCAGACGGTTATGAAGGATAAGGGAGTAGCGCATATAGGAATAGGAACAGGAACAGGCGATGATAAATGTCTTGAGGCAGTAAAAGAGGCGATATCAAGTCCACTTCTTGAAACAACTATCGAAGGTGCTTCGGATGTTATTATAAACATTGCCGGTGATGTAGGACTTCAGGAAGCAAGTGAAGCAGCATCTTACATAGAAGAACTTGCCGGTGAGAACAGTAATATTATTTTTGGTGTAAGCGACGGTGCAGGAGACGATTCTGTAAAGATTACGGTTATTGCAACAGGTCTTGATGAGGATGGTGCTGAGCAGCCGGTTGCAAAGTCACCTTCTTTTATAAGACAGTCAGCAGCTCCTAAGACAAACTTTTCGACGAAAGAAGGACAGATTCCATCTTCATCAGTAAAGAGTGTTAATGTTCACTCATCAGATTCTTCTGTTTTATCACAGCCGAATATTCAGCCGGTTACAGAAACGAGGCAGAATATTACGCATCAGACATCATCTTCTTATTCAAGAGGAAATGAAGACGGAGGGATTAAAATACCTGAATTTTTACAGAGAAAGAAATAAGGTATTATATCATACAGAAAAATCCGGGCAGAGAGATATGTTCGGATTTTTCGTTGTTTTAGACATAATAATATAAAATATACTCTCGGTATCTTCTCAAAACGAATCCTTTCGGCTGGATTTCCGATATATTGCTTCCATTTTTTAGTCGTACACATCGTGTACGCACTGCGAAAATGTCATTGCATATCAAAAATTCATCTCCAAATTCCTCGTTCAGAAGATTCCGAGAGCACATTAAAAGGAAAGGAAGAAATGATGCATAATGAAACAGACGGTTTGAAAAAACTGAGAGTTACAATGATGATAAAAGTGCTTCTGATATTCGGAGGTATTATCTTTATGCAGCTTTTGGCATATATGCTCTGTGTACTTGGATATGTTGTATTTGGAATAATATCAGGCAAGGGGTATGCCAGAGCATTGGCAGAAATGACGATACTCGTTCAGGCATCAGAAACAAATGTAATGCTTGCAATATCAGCCGTTAGTGCGATATTATCATTTATCTGGTGTGGGCTGCTTTATGTCAGATCAAGCTGGCGTGAAGAACATGTCAATTACAGGAATATATTTTCTGGAAAAAATGTATTATCAGTTTTTGGTATTGGAAGCGGCTTTTGCATATTATTGACTTTTTTGTTGAGTATGCTGACATCGTTGTTTCCGGAAATGTTTAAAAATTATACGGAATTGATGTCAAATTTTGAAAATGGCAATATAATACTGACAGTGCTGTATGCTGTTTTTATTGGACCGGTATCTGAAGAAATCATTTTTAGAGGTGCGATATTTGACAGAGTTTATACTGCATTTCCATTTTGGAAAGCCAATATAATTCAGGCGGCTCTGTTTGGAATATATCATATGAATATAGTTCAGGGATTGTATGCGTTTTGTCTTGGAATGGTCTTGGGACTTATAGTAAAGGCCACAGGAAGCATATTATGTTCTATATTCACACATATAGTGTTCAATGGGACGAGTTATCTGCTGCCGGTTTTGCTTGGCACAGGTTTGGTCTGGGTCAATGTAATAGTTATTATCGCAGCGTTGTTTTTGGTTATTGCAGGAATTTGTGGAATAAAATTTTTGATGCGTTCGATATGATAATGTGATACAATTGACTATAATTACAAATAGGAAGCATAGGAGGGAAAGTTATGAAATGGTATGACGAGGCAG
This sequence comes from Eubacterium sp. MSJ-13, assembly GCF_018918235.1. GTDB lineage: Bacteria > Bacillota > Clostridia > Lachnospirales > Lachnospiraceae > Butyribacter. The sequence continues at coordinate 45,983 of NZ_JAHLQE010000106.1, read as the reverse complement.
TATTTTATCATGTATATCCGCTCGGACTCTGCGGATGTAAAAAGAAAAATGATGGGGAGAGCGAAAGTCACTTTGACAAGCTGGTGCAGTGGGCTGACCATGCAAAAAAGATTGGATGTACTGCGATATATATAGGTCCGTTGTTTGAGTCAGAGGGACATGGCTATGAGACAACAGATTACAGGAAAGTTGACTGCCGTCTTGGAACAAATCAAGATTTTAAGGATTATGTTGAGCATTGTCATAAGAATGGTATGCATGTTATTGTTGACGGTGTTTTCAATCATGTAGGAAGAACATTTTTTGCTTTTCAGGATTTGCTTAAAAATCGTGAAAATTCAGCATATAGGGACTGGTTCTGCAATGTGAATTTTGGTGGCAACAATGAATATAATGATGGTTTTTCTTATGATAACTGGGGTGGCTACAATCTGTTAGTCAAATTAAACCAGAAAAATCCAGAGGTTAGGTCATATCTGTTTGGGTCTGTAAAGTTCTGGGTTGATGAGTTTGATATAGATGGTATACGCCTTGATGCAGCCGATGTGCTTGATTTTGATTTTATGAAGGAACTCAGAAGTTTTACAAGAAATCTGAAGGAAGATTTCTGGCTTATGGGAGAGGTTATACACGGTGATTACAGCAGATGGGCTAACAGTGATATGCTTGACAGCGTGACAAATTATGAACTTCATAAGGGACTTTATTCAGGACATAATGACCATAATTATTTTGAGATAGCACATTCGGTAAAAAGACTTCTCGGAATATGTGGTGATACCAGATTATATACATTTGTCGATAACCACGATGTTGAGCGTATATATTCAAAGTTAAATAATAAAGAACATCTTTACAATATTTATATATTACTGTACACTCTTTACGGTATTCCTTCTATTTACTATGGTTCTGAATTCGCAATCGAGGGAAAGAAAGAGAAAGGTTCAGATTGGAATCTTCGTCCATGCCTTGAACTTGATGATTTTAAAGATGCGTATGAGAACAATGAGATTACTAAGTTATGCGGTATGCTTGGTGAGCTTAAAAAGGAATATACGGAGCTTAGTGCCGGAAAGTATGAGGAACTGATGCTCACGAACAGACAGTTTGCTTATTCAAGAAGATATGAGGAACAGACAGTTGTAGTTGCGTTGAATAATGATGACAGTGAAGCGGTTCTTACGATAAATCCTCGTGTAGCCTTTTCTAAAGCAGATATCATTCTTGATGGAAGTAATGAAGACAAGAATGAGAAAGTCAGTGTAAAAGCAGAAAATGGAAATGTGGTCGTTACACTTCCTGCAAATTATGGAACGATAATCAAACTGTCATAAAAAATAAAAATCATATGGATAAATCAAAAATGAAAGCTGAGGTAAACGACAGATGAATTATGATACAATAAAAGAAGAAATAAAAAATATTGATATTACATTGCCGCCGCCACAGGAAGAACCGGAAAGACAGTATTATTTTATCAAAAAGATGCAGCACTGGATGGATGAAAAAAAGATTGAAAAAGGCAGGGAACTTACATGCTGCGTAAATACATTTGGCTGTCAGATGAATGCGAGGGATTCTGAAAAGATCATAGGAATCCTGATGACGATAGGATATAAAGTTGTGGAGGATGAAGATGCGGATCTTGTCATCTTTAACACATGCACTGTAAGAGAGAATGCAAATCTCAAAGTATATGGACGACTTGGCCAGTTAAAGAAATATAAAAATAAGAATCCTGAGATGATAACTATGCTCTGCGGCTGTATGATGCAGGAGGAGAGCGTTGTTGAGAAGATAAAGAAGAGTTACAGAAATGTTGATATTATATTTGGAACACACAATATATTTAAATTTGCTGAACTTCTTTCAATGAAAGTGCTTGACAGGGCAGGATCAAAGAAAATGATAATAGATGTATGGAAAGATACGACAGAGATAGTCGAGGAACTTCCGGTTGAGAGAAAATATCATTTTAAGAGCGGCGTAAATATAATGTTTGGCTGCAACAATTTCTGTAGTTACTGTATAGTGCCTTATGTGAGAGGAAGAGAAAGGAGCAGAGAGCCTGAGGATATAATAGCCGAGATAGAATGTCTTGTAAAAGACGGCGTTGTCGAGGTTATGCTTTTGGGACAGAATGTTAATTCATATGGAAAGAATCTTGAAAATCCTATTTCTTTCACTGAACTTTTAAGAAGGGTTGAGAAAATAGATGGTCTTGAGAGGATAAGATTTATGACTTCCCACCCGAAAGATCTTTCTGATGAGCTTATCGAATATCTTGGCGAATCAAAGAAAGTCTGCAAACAGATGCATCTTCCACTTCAGTCGGGAAGTGACAGGCTTTTGCAGAAGATGAACAGACATTATACTAAGGAAGGATATCTTAAACTTGTTGAGAAGATAAGAAAGGCCGTTCCTGATATTGCTCTTTCAACTGATATAATAGTGGGATTTCCGGGTGAAACAGAAGAAGATTTTGAGGAAACTATGGATGTTGTTCAGAAGGTTCAGTACGACAGTGCATTTACATTTATATACAGCAAGAGAACAGGTACTCCGGCAGCGGCTATGGAAGAACAGATAGATGAGGCTCAGGTGAAGGAGAGATTTGACAGGCTTCTCACAAAAGTTCAGGAGATAGCGGCAAAGAAGGCATCTGAGGATGTTGGAAAAGTTCAGGATGTTCTTGTGGAGGAGATAAATGACCATGATGCTTCACTTGTGACAGGAAGGACAAGCAAGAATTATCTTATTCACTTTAAAGGGGATAGTTCTCTTATCGGAAGTATCGTACCTGTAAAACTTTGTGAGAGCAAAGGCTTCTATTATATAGGGGAAATGGTCTGAGTTTTTAACCAGAGTTTATGGATTTAACGGTTGAAAAAATTATTAAAATAAAAAAGGAAATAGAAATTTTGTGTCGAATAACTAACATAGAGGGTTTTTAAGTGTTTAAAATGCTTGATACTTATATGTTAGTTATTTATTTGATGGGAGGTTTGAAGGCTATGTATTACACAGAAGAACAAATCGAAGAAGTACGTTCCAGAAGTGATATCGTCCAGATAATAGGCCGCTATGTCAATTTAAAGCGTACCGGAAGCAGTTATGTTGGACTGTGTCCGTTTCATAGCGAAAAATCGCCGTCATTTAATGTTAATCCGGCAAGACAGATGTACAAATGCTTTGGCTGTGGAGTTGCCGGCAGTGTTATAACATTTATCATGGAATATGAGAATTATACATTTCCTGAAGCTATGGAGTTTCTTGCCGAACAGGCGGGTATAACTCTTTCAAAAAGTGAATTGTCACCTGAGATGAAAAGAGAAAAAAATCTTAGGACAGAACTTGTTCAGATAAATGCTAAAGCCGCATCGTATTATTATGCGAAACTTAAATCACCGGCAGGAAAAAGCGGATATGAATATTTTTTGTCAAGAGGGTTGTCAGAGGAAACGATAAGACACTTTGGGCTTGGTTATGCAGGACAGGGAGGCAGTGAACTTTATCAGTATTTGAAAAGTCAGGGGTATTCTGACCAGATACTTAAAGAGACAGGGCTTTTTAAGATGGACGAGCGTGGTGTTTACGATAAATTCTGGAACAGGGTTATGTTTCCGATAATGGATGTGAATAACAGAGTCATAGGTTTTGGTGGCAGAGTTATGGGTGATGCGAAGCCTAAATATCTTAATTCTCCAGAAACAAAGCTGTTTAATAAAAGCAGGAATCTTTTTGGGTTGAATTATGCCAAACTTGGAAAAAAGAAGAACATAATACTGTGTGAAGGCTACATGGATGTTATAGCGATGCATCAGGCGGGATTTACAAATGCGGTCGCATCACTTGGAACTGCATTTACATCAGAGCAGGCTGTTATTCTTAAGAGATATACAGATGAAGTGCTTCTTACATACGACAGCGATGAGGCTGGAGTGAAAGCGGCATTAAGGGCTATTCCTATGCTAAGGGAAGCGGGGATAAATGCCAGGGTAATACATATGGAGCCGTATAAAGATCCTGATGAATTTATAAAAGGACTTGGAAGTGATGAATTTGAGAAGAGGATGGATGAAGCCCAGAATGCTTTTTTATTTGAGATAGAGGTGCTTAGAAAAAGTTATGATATAAGTGACCCTGAACAGAAAACAAGATTTGATCATGAGATGGCAAGAAAGCTGCTTGTTTTTGAAGATAAAGTTCAAAGAGACAATTATATAGAAACTTTATCGGCAAAGTATTCGATCAAAAAAGATGACCTTCGTGGACTTGTTATAAAGAATGCAAATAAAATATCAGGTATGAGTGCAGGTTCAAATATCAAAAATAATGCCTATAGAAACAACACTGATAAAACCAGAGAGAAAGGTATAGAACATTCTTACAAATTACTGCTTTCATGGCTCATAGATGCTCCTGAACTGTTTAAGGATATAAGTAAAGTGATAAGTAAAGATGATTTTGAGGAAGAACCCTATAAGAAGGCGGCAGCTTTATTGTATGAGCAGTTTGAAAATGGTGAGGTTATTCCGGCGAGGATAATAAATCATTTTGAGGAAGCAGATGATCAGAAGGTAGTGGCTGATATTTTTCAGACGACTTTTAAAGTTAAGATGAATATAACTGATAAAGAAAAAGCGTTGAATGAGCTTGTATATAAAATTAAGGAATACAGCATTGACAAAAAGTTAAAAAATATGACAGATATAAACAATCTTCAAACACTGATGATTGAAAAAAATAAACTTCAGAACAGAGAAAAAATGCATATTTCTCTAAAAGATGGTTAGAGTATAAACGAAGTCATTAAGTTACTGATTACACTTATGGTATGTCTGGTAACATTACTATACAAAAAATGATGAGGTTTGTTACATAAAAGAAAGGATGGAACGATATGGCTACAGAGAAGAAACCGGCTAAGAGTACAGGAAAAAGATCTGCATCAAAGAAAGCAGAAGAAAGAAATATCGAGGAAGAAAAAAAGAAATTTCATGAAAGACTTATTGCTCTTAAAGAACTTGCAAAAAGCAAAAAGAATGTTCTTGAGCTTGGCGAGATCAACAACTTTCTTGCGGACATTCAATTAGATGAGGAAAAGACAGAAAAGGTTATAGATCTGCTCGAGGCAAGTGGTGTTGATGTACTGAGGATTTCAGATGATAAGGATGATGCTGATGATGATGCACTTATTCTTGAACTTGAGGAGAGTGGAGAAGTTCCTGACGAGGATGAAATTGAAAATATCGACCTTTCAGTGCCTGATGGTGTAAGTATTGATGATCCTGTCCGTATGTATTTAAAGGAAATAGGAAAAGTTCCTCTTCTTTCAGCGGATGAAGAGGTTGAACTTGCACAGCGTATGGAAAATGGTGATATTGAGGCGAAGAAGAAGCTCGCAGAGGCAAATTTAAGACTTGTTGTAAGCATTGCGAAGCGTTATGTCGGAAGAGGTATGTTATTCCTTGATCTTATTCAGGAGGGTAACCTCGGACTTATAAAGGCAGTTGAAAAATTTGATTATAAAAAAGGATATAAGTTCAGCACTTATGCTACATGGTGGATACGCCAAGCTATAACAAGGGCTATCGCAGATCAGGCCAGAACAATCCGTATTCCGGTTCACATGGTTGAGACGATAAACAAATATGTAAGAGTTCAGAGACAGCTTTTACAGGAACTTGGAAGAGAGCCACAGCCAGAGGAGATTGCAAAGCAGATGAACATGCCTGTTGACAGAGTAAGAGAAATCCAGAAAATATCGCTTGAACCTGTTTCACTTGAGACACCTATAGGTGAGGAGGAGGACAGCCACCTTGGTGACTTTATCCAGGATGACAATGTGCCTGTACCGGCGGAGGCAGCAGCCTTTACACTTTTAAGGGAACAGCTTGATGAGGTTCTTGGAACTCTTACTGAGAGAGAGCAGAAAGTTCTCAAACTTCGTTTTGGTCTTGAAGATGGCAGGGCGAGAACACTTGAGGAAGTAGGAAAAGAATTTAAGGTAACAAGAGAACGTATACGCCAGATAGAAGCAAAAGCACTTAGAAAATTAAGACATCCAAGCCGCAGCCGTAAATTAAAGGATTATCTTGAGTAAGATAAAGCTTTCAAAAAGACTTGAAACAGTGGCGTCGTGTGTCGGTTCGGGCGGAACTGTTGCCGACATAGGATGTGATCATGGTTTTACTTCTATATGGCTGGTTGAAAATGAAATGGCAAAATGCGGGATTGCCATGGATATAAATAAAGGACCTTTAGAAAAAGCTAAAATTCACATAAAAGAGGCCGGATTTGAGGACAAGATAGAAACAAGATTGTCAAATGGCCTTGATAAACTTGAAACAGGTGAGGCTGATACTGTACTTATAAGTGGTATTGGTGGCGCACTGATGAGAGATATTCTGGTAAGAGAAAAGGAAAAGACATGCAGTGTAAGTGAACTTGTTTTATCTCCACAGTCTGAGATATATCTTGTAAGAAAATGTCTGCATGAACTTGGATTTTTTATTGATATTGAGAAAATGGTTTATGACATGGGAAAATATTATGTCGTCATAAGAGCAGTCAGAAAAGACATACCAGATTCTCTTAAGCAGGAAGATAAAGGTGAAAAGAGCAGGTTAAAAGACAGAAATATTAAAGTATACAATGAGATATATGATGAAGCAGATTATGTTTATGGCAAATATCTTATAGATAAAAAAGATGCTGTTCTTTCTGAGTTTTTGGATAAAGAGAAAAAGCGCATGGAGAAAGTAGTTGCCTCACTTAAAAAAAGTGGTATGTCAGAAGAAGAAATAAGTAAACAAAAGATATCTGCTGAATATGATTTATTGAGAAAGACAATATTGAGGATGCAGTAAAATAACATTTATCGTAAGCGGGGTGATCAGAATGATTAAGCTGACAGTGTGTGGCGAAGTAAAAGAATATCAGAATGGAACTACATATAGAGAGGTGGCAAAGGATTTTAAGGATAGTTATAAATATGACATAATTCTTGCAAAAGAAGGTGCAAAACTTATTGAATTAAATAAGAGGATAAAATCTGACGGTGAGATTGAATTTGTGGATGTTTCTGCTCCAAGTGGTCATAAAACATATGTCAGAGGTGTAAATCTTCTAATGTTAAATGCTTTTTATTCGGTATGTGAAGGGATGCCACTTAAAAATGTTTTTATAAAATATATGATAGGCGACAGTTGTTACTGTGAAGCAGAGGGTATTGATATAACGGATGAGCTTCTTGAAAAAGTCGAAGAAAAAATGCATGAGCTTGTCAATAAGGACATTCTTTTTGAAAAACGTATAGTCAGCACGCAGGAGGCAAAGGAGCTTTTTGAAAAGCATAAGATGTATGACAAAAAGAAACTTTTTGAATACAGGAGAGTGTCAACGGCAAATATATATTCTCTTGACGGATTTGAGGATTACTATTATGGCTATATGCCTTCAAGCACCGGAATACTTAAATATTTTACCATAGAAAAATATGACAAAGGATTTATGGTAAATATGCCAAACAAAAATACACCTACAGAAGTGAAGAACCATGTTCCGAGTCCTAAATTGTTTAAAACGCTTCAGGAAGCTGGAAACTGGGGAAAGATGGTGAATGTAAGCACTGTCGGGGCATTAAATGAGGTTATCGCAAACGGCGGAGCATCAAATCTCATACTTGTGCAGGAAGCGTTACAGGAAAAGAAGATTGCACAGATAGCAGAAAAGATAGCTGAGGATGCCAGCAAAAAATTTGTTATGATAGCAGGACCGTCATCATCGGGAAAGACTTCATTCTCACACAGATTATCCATTCAGCTTAGGACATTTGGCATAACGCCGCATCCTATATCACTTGACAATTATTTCAAGAACAGGGAAGATACGCCGATAGATGAGAATGGAAATTATGATTTTGAATGTCTTGAAGCTATAGATGTGGAGCAGTTTAATAAGGACATGACAGGGCTTTTATCCGGAGAAACTGTTCAGATGCCTGTGTTTAACTTCCTTACGGGACAGAGGGAATACAAAGGTGACTTCTTAAAACTTGGAAAAGATGATATCCTTGTGCTTGAGGGTATTCATGGTTTAAATGATAAACTTTCTTATTCACTGCCAAAGGAAAGTAAGTTTAAGATATATATAAGTGCACTCACACAGTTAAATATTGATGAGCACAACAGAATCTCGACAACAGATGGAAGGCTTATAAGACGAATGGTAAGAGATGCGAGAACAAGAGGTTCATCGGCGGCAAAGACTATCTCGATGTGGCCTTCGGTAAGGAGAGGCGAGGATAAGTATATATTCCCATTTCAGGAAGAAGCAGATGTTATGTTTAACTCAGCTCTTATATATGAACTTGCAGTATTAAAACCGTATGCCGAGGCGATACTGTTTGGAATACCAAAGGATGCTCCTGAATATATAGAAGCAAAAAGACTGCTTAAATTCCTCGATTACTTCCTTACGATAAGCAGCGAGGGAATACCTAAAAATTCGCTTATGCGTGAATTTGTGGGTGGAAGTGTATTTAATGTTTAACACTATCAGACAGGTAGCAGAGCGGATTGAAAATATCCGCCTGACATCATGTAAAGATAAATGACAGAAAGGAAACGACATAATATGGCAAAGATAATTGATGGTAAGAAGATTTCACAGGAAATTAAGGATGAACTTAAGGAGAGAGTGGCTGCTCTTAAAGAAAAGGGTGTTGAGGTCACTCTTGCGGTTATTCAGGTTGGAAATAATCCGGCTTCAACTGTTTATGTTGGAAATAAGAAAAAGGCTTGTGCCTATGTTGGTATAAGATCGCTTGCGTACGAACTTCCTGAGGAGACTACGGAAGCTGAACTTCTTGAGCTTGTTGAAAAATTAAATAAAGATGATTCGGTAAACGGGATTTTGGTACAGCTTCCGCTGCCTAAACATATTGATGAGGATAAGGTTATCAAGACTATTGCCCCTGAAAAGGATGTTGACGGTTTCCATCCTGAGAGTGTCGGAAGACTGAGTATAGGGCAGAAAGGTTTTGTGTCATGTACTCCTGCCGGTATCATCCAGCTCTTGAAGCGTTCTGATATAGAGATTGACGGTAAAGAGTGTGTTATAATAGGAAGAAGTAATATCGTAGGAAAGCCTATGGCTATGCTTTTACTCAGGGAGAATGGAACTGTTACTATCTGCCATTCACATACAAAAGATTTAAAAGAAGTTACAAGGCGTGCGGATATACTTATCGTTGCGATAGGTAAGACAAAATTCGTAACTGCTGATTATATCAAAGAGGGTGCTGTTGTTATTGATGTCGGAATGGATAGAGATGAGAATGGAAAACTCTGTGGTGATGTTGATTATGCAGATGTAGAGTCAAAGGCAGGTGCGATAACACCTGTTCCAGGCGGAGTAGGTCCGATGACTATCGCAATGCTTATGCATAACTGTGTAAGTTCAGTTGAAAAATAACTATAGAAAAGAGGAAGATTGTGAATATATATTTTGTGTCGCTTGGCTGTGATAAGAACCTTGTGGACAGTGAGATGATGATTACATCTCTTAGAAAAAACGGATTTGTTCTTACGGATGATATAGAAGATGCGGATGTTATAGTTGTAAATACCTGTTGCTTTATAGGTGATGCAAAGGAGGAGAGCATCAATACACTTATCGAGATGGGTGGTTATAAGGAGGGCAGATGCAAACTTCTGGTTGCGGCAGGCTGCCTTGCACAGAGATACCACAATGAGATTAAGGAGGATATTCCTGAGGTCGATCTTATTGTCGGCACGATGGGATATGAGGACTTATCGGAAAAGATAAATGAGGCTCTGGGTGGAAAGGGAGTCTTAGAATCTTTAAAGGATATTGATTACCTTCCGACACCGCTTACTGACAGGGACAGTATGTCGGGAGGCTACTATGCGTACTTAAAGATTGCGGAGGGATGTGACAAGTGTTGTACTTACTGTGTGATCCCAAAGGTCAGAGGTCATTACAGAAGTGTTCCTATGGATAATCTTATCGCACAGGCTAAACATTTGGTGGCAAACGGAGCGAAGGAACTTATACTTGTCGCACAGGAAACTACCCTTTACGGTAAGGACATATACGGCGAAAAGAGTTTGCCAAAGCTTCTTGAGGAGTTGTCAAAGATAGAGGAACTTAAATGGATAAGAATATTGTACTGCTATCCTGAGGAGATCACCGATGAGCTTATAGCTGCGATAAAAAATCTTCCAAAAGTATGCCACTATCTTGATATGCCTATACAGCATGGATCGGATGATGTGCTTAGAAGAATGGGAAGATGGACGAACAGAGAACAGATAGAGCAGACTGTTTCAAAACTTAGAAAAGAGATTCCTGATATTGCACTTAGGACAACTCTTATAACGGGATTTCCGGGTGAGACAGCGGAGGACTTTGAACAGGTAAAAGAGTTTGTTAAAAAAATGGAGTTTGACAGACTCGGTGTATTTACTTATTCGAGAGAGGAAGACACGCCGGCGGCTGAGATGGAAGATCAGATAGATGAAGAAATCAAAGAGGCAAGACGTGATGAGATAATGCAGATTCAGCAGGATATTGCCTTTGATAAGAGCAATTCAAGAGTGGGAGAAATATACGAAGTAATGATAGAGGGAAGGCTTCCGGACGAAGGAGTGTATATTGCTAGAACATACATGGATGCTCCAGATGTTGACGGATATGTTTTCATTCAATCAGATTACAATCTTGATTCGGGTGATTTTGTTAAGGTTGAGATAACAAGGTCAGACGAATATGATCTTATAGGTGAAATTTTAGATTGAGAGGTTGAGTTAGTATGAATCTACCAAATAAAATAACAATGTTGAGAGTTATAATGATACCGTTCTTTGCGTTTTTTATGCTTACTGATATGGTTGAAGGCTCTAAGTATATAGCTGCTGCGATTTTTATAATAGCATCGCTTACCGATACACTTGACGGATTTATTGCAAGAAAGTATAATCTTGTATCCAATTTTGGAAAGTTTATGGATCCACTTGCGGATAAGCTGCTTGTCAGTACAGCACTTATATGTTTTGTGTCAATACCTGACAATCCTATGCCTGTCTGGGGCGTTATCGTTATCATAAGCAGAGAGTTTATCATAAGCGGTTTCAGACTTGTCGCCGCAAATGAGGGTATCGTGCTTGCCGCAAGCTGGTGGGGCAAGGTTAAGACTACTGTCCAGATGGTAATGTCTGTACTTCTTATCGTGAATTTTGACGGTGAGGTCATAGATGTTATTGAAAATATATTTATCTATGCAGCTATTGCACTGACAGTGATATCGCTTATAGATTATCTTGTAAAGAACTGGAAAGTTCTTGATGACGGAAAAATGTGATAGAGAAAGGCTGACAAAAGATGGTTAGAGTAATAGTTGTCGGAGGCGGGGCAGCGGGAATGATGGCTGCCATATCTGCCGCGGATTCGGGAGCAGATGTTGTCCTTATCGAGAAGAACGAAAAACTTGGAAAAAAAATTTATATCACAGGCAAGGGAAGATGCAATATAACAAATGAAAGTGATGTAGAAGACCTACTAAAAAATGTAAGGTCAAATCCAAAGTTTTTGTATAGTGCTTTTTATACATTTGACAGTTACCGCATGATGGACTTCTTAGAGAGTGAAGGTCTTAAGATAAAGACCGAGAGGGGAAACAGGGTTTTCCCTGAATCAGACAAGTCCTCTGATGTGATAAGGACACTAAAAAAGGCACTTGAAAAAAGAGGAGTAAAAATCCTGTTAAATACAAAGGTAAATAATATAGAGATTGAAAATGGTGTATGTAGGGGAGTTGTCACACAGTCAGGAAACAGAAGCGATAGATATGCGGCAGATAAAGTTATCGTTGCAACAGGAGGATGTTCCTATCAGTCAACAGGTTCAACGGGGGATGGTTACAGGTTTGCAAAAGAGGCAGACATAAAGGTGACTAAATGTTATCCTTCGCTTGTGCCGTTTAACATTGACTCTGACATACCAAAGAGATTACAGGGACTTTCACTTAGGAATGTAAAAATGACGCTTACTGATAAAGGTAAGGTGATATATGAGGAACTTGGTGAGATGTTGTTTACCCATTTTGGTGTGAGTGGTCCTCTTGTTTTAAGTGCGAGTACACTTGTTGCCGGTAAGGATATGTCTGATGTCCGGATAAGCATTGACTTAAAACCTGCACTGTCAAATGAACAGCTTGACGAGAGGATATTGAGAGATTTTTCTGAAAACAAAAACAGTTATTTTAAGAATAGTCTGTCAAGGCTTCTGCCATCAAAAATGATACCGGTAATAGTTGAGATGTCAGGCATTGATGAGCAGAAACAGGTAAATAATATAACAAAAGAAGAAAGACATGAACTTGTCGGTCTTTTAAAGGGACTTACATTTAAGATAGACAGTCTGCGTGGATTTAACGAAGCTATAATAACAAAAGGCGGTGTATCAGTTAAGGAGATAAATCCCGGAACGATGGAATCAAAGAAAGTTAAAGGGCTTTTCTTTGCGGGAGAAGTTCTTGATCTTGATGCGGTCACGGGAGGCTACAATCTTCAGATAGCATGGTCAACAGGGTATCTTGCAGGAATGTAGTAATAATAAAACAGGACAACGGAGGAAAATATGTATAATATAGCGATAGATGGACCGGCAGGTGCCGGAAAGAGTACGATAGCCAAAAAGGCAGCAAAGAAACTTGACTTTATCTATGTTGATACAGGGGCTATGTACAGAGCGATAGCACTGTACTTTATAAGAGAAGGTGTGAAAGCTGAGGATGAAAATACTATCAGTGAAAAATGTGGAGATATTGATGTATCGATAGATTATGTTGACGGTGCACAGCAGGTTATCTTAAACGGAGAGAATGTAAATGATCTTATAAGAACCGAGCAGGTGAGCATGATGACTTCAAATATCTCAAAATATCCGGCTGTAAGGGAGAAACTCTTAAATCTCCAGAGACAGTTAGCTGCACAGAAAAATGTTATAATGGATGGCAGGGATATAGGGACATGCGTACTTCCTGACGCAAAGACAAAGATATTCCTTACTGCGAGTGCAAGGGAGAGAGCGAGAAGAAGATATAAAGAGCAGGTTGAGAGAGGAATAGAGTGTGACATCGACCAGATAGAAAAAGACATAATCGCAAGGGATGAGCAGGATATGAACAGAGAGATAGCACCGTTAAAGCAGGCGGAGGATGCTGTACTTATCGACTCATCTGATATGAGTATCGAGCAGGTTGTAGATGCTATCATTGATGCTTTTGAGAAAACAAAGTAGCGTTTTTTTGAAGTTCAGATGCTTGCATGAGTTTATGGTATAAGGAGTAATATGAGAGAAGTTATAACTGCAAAAAGTGCAGGATTTTGTTTTGGAGTTAAGCGTGCCGTTGATATGGTTTATGATGAGGCAGGGAAGGATAACAGGGTTTTTACGCTTGGACCTATCATTCACAATGAGCAGGTGGTAAAAGATTTAGAAAAAAAAGGTGTAAAAGTGCTCCATTCTGTTAATGATATAGATGAGGGTGCAAATACAACTGTCATAATACGTTCACATGGAGTATCCGAGGAGATTGTAAAAAAACTTGAGGAAAAAAATGTAAATATTATAGATGCAACATGTCCATTTGTGTCAAAAATACACAAAATAGTAAAAAAAGAATCCCAGGAAGGGCGTACTGTTGTGATAGTAGGAAGTGATAACCATCCGGAAGTAGAGGGAATAAAGGGGTGGTGTGTAAATAAGCCAGTTGTGTTAGAAAGTATTGAAGAAGCCGAAAAATTTACCCCTGACAGTGAAAAAAAGCTGTGCGTTGTATCACAAACGACATTTAATTACAAGAAATTCAAAGATATAGTTGATATTTTATCCAAAAAGAGTTATGATATAGATGTTATGAATACAATTTGCAACGCTACTGAAGAGCGTCAGACAGAAGCGGGTACTATTGCGAGGCAATCCGACGCGATGTTAGTAATAGGTGGAAAACATAGTTCAAACACCCAGAAACTTTATGAAATTTGTAGAAAAGAGTGTGAGAACACATATTTTATACAGACACTTGATGACCTGGATTTGAAGCAATTTCAATCTTTTCGTAGCGTGGGTATTACTGCCGGGGCTTCAACCCCAAATAATATTATTAAGGAGGTTCAATCATATGTCAGAAATGAATAATGAATTTGAACAGTTATTGGAAGAATCATTAGTAACAATCCACAATGGAGAGATTGTAGAAGGGACAGTTATCAGCGTTAAGGAAGATGAGATCATCTTAAACATCGGTTACAAGGCTGACGGTATTATCACGAGAAATGAATACAGTAATCAGTCAGGCATCGACCTTAGGGAAGTTGTAAAAGAAGGCGACAAGATGAAAGCTAAAGTTCTTAAGGTAAATGATGGTGAGGGACAGGTTCTTCTCACATACAAGCGTTTAGCTATGGAACAGAGCAATGAGCATATCAAAGAAGCCTTTGAAAACCATACAGTATTAAAGGCAACTGTAACAGATGTCTTAACAGGTGGATTAAGTGTTGTTGTTGAAGAGACAAAGGTATTTATTCCTGCAAGCCTTGTATCAGACACATACGAGAAAGATCTTTCAAAGTATGCAGGACAGGAAATAGAGTTTGTTATCAGTGAGTTCAATCCTAAGAAGAGAAGAATCATCGGTGACAGAAAGCAGCTTTTAGTAGCAGAGAAGAAGAAACTTCAGGAAGAGTTATTCGCAAGAATACATGTTGGAGATGTTGTAGAGGGTACTGTTAAGAATCTTACAGATTTTGGTGCATTTATTGATTTAGGTGGAGCAGATGGTCTTCTTCATATTTCTGAAATGTCATGGGGACGTGTTGAGAATCCTAGAAAAGTATTTAATGTGGGAGATAAGACAAAAGTCCTTATTAAAGATATCAAAGATGATAAGATTGCACTCAGCCTTAAGTTTGAGGATCAGAATCCTTGGTTAAATGCAGCCGACAAGTATAGTGTTGGTTCAGTGGTTAAAGGTAAGGTTGCAAGAATGGCAGACTTTGGTGCATTTATCGAGCTTGAGCCTGGTGTTGATGCATTACTTCATGTTTCTCAGATTTCAAAAGAGCATGTTGACAAGCCATCAGATGCATTAAAGGTTGGACAGGAAATTGAGGCAAAGGTTGTTGATTTTAACCCTGATGATCACAAGATAAGCTTAAGTATTAAGGCTCTTTTAAATGACAATGAGTCAGAAGAAGAGGAAGAGGTTACAGAGTAATTTTTGTTGATTAGGACGCAGGATGTTCTTTAATACGCCAATCCGGTTGTTCGGATTGGCGTATTTTAATAAGGAGGGATGAATATGGGTGATTATGAAAAGTTTAAAGAAAAAGTGTATCAGCTCACAAAGATAGATCTGAGCAGTTACAAAGAAAGACAAATGAAAAGACGTATAGATTCATTGATAACGAAAAACAAGATTAAAAGTTATGATGAATATATAGAGGCAATAAAGAGCGACAAGAAAATGCTCGATGATTTTGTAACATACCTTACAATAAATGTATCTGAATTTTATCGTAATCCTGAGCAATGGAAACTTTTAGAAAACGAAATTCTTCCATATCTTTTTGAACGTTTTGGAAACGATCTTAAAATATGGAGTGCAGCATGCTCGACAGGAGATGAACCATATACACTTGTAATGTTATTGTCAAAATTTATTCCTTTAAATAAGATTAAAGTTATAGCAACAGATTTGGACAGAGTTGTATTGGAAAAAGCACAGGCAGGACTTTATGACGAAAAAAGTCTAAAAGGACTTCCGAAGGAGTACATAACAAAGTATTTTACAAAAGTAGGTACGAGAAGTTATCAGATTTCAGATGAGATAAAGAAACGTGTCGAATTTAAACAGCATAATCTTCTTAAAGATACATATCCTACAGGCTGCAATATGATCGTCTGCAGGAATGTAATGATATATTTTACAGAGGAAGCAAAGGCAGAGATATATAAGAAATTTAATACATCTCTTAAAAATGATGGTATTTTATTTGTTGGAAGTACTGAGCAGATAATAGCACCCGGAGAATCCGGATTTTCAACATATAAATCATTTTTCTATAAGAAGGCAGCTCATTAATGGGCTGCTTTTTTCACTTCAAAATTCAATTAGCTTGCACTATTGTGTTTTTTTTAGTAAAATGAGGATTGTGTATAAAAGTATGGAAGAAAACAGATATTTTATGTAAATTAATGAAATATGAGGTGAAATATGAGTGATATGATTAAAGTTGTTGTTGATGCCATGGGTGGAGACAATGCACCGGAGGCACCGATTAAAGGTGCGGTTGATGCAGTCAATGAAAATGAAAAGATACATGTTGTATTGGTTGGAAGAACAGATGACATCAAAACAGAACTTGCAAAATATACTTATGATAAGGAACGCATGTCGATAGTACATGCAGACGATGTTATAGGATTTGATGAGCCTCCTGTAATGGCTATAAGAAAAAAGAAAAATTCTTCGATTGTTGTTGGAATGAATCTTGTAAAACATGGAGAGGCAGATGCATTTGTATCGGCTGGAAGTACAGGGGCAATACTTGTTGGTGGCCAGTTTGTTGTGGGTAGAATCAAAGGCGTAGAGCGTTCGCCTCTCGCACCGCTTATTCCTACAGCAAAAGGACCAGCACTATTGATAGATTGTGGTGCGAATGTAGATGCAAGAGCGTCACATCTTGTCCAGTTTGCAAAGATGGGTTCAATATACATGGAAAGAATTGTCGGCATAAAGAATCCGCGTGTGGCTATTGTAAATATAGGTGCTGAAGAAGAAAAAGGAAATATGCTTGTAAAGGAGACTTATCCTCTTTTGAAAGAATGTAAGGATATCAATTTTATCGGAAGTATCGAGGCAAGGGACATACCGAAGGGGGATGCTGATGTTATAGTATGTGAAGCGTTCGTAGGTAATGTAATACTTAAATTATACGAGGGCCTTGCAGCAACACTTCTCGGAAAAGTAAAAGAGGGACTTATGTCAAGCCTTAGAAGTAAGATAGGGGCACTTCTTATTAAACCTGCACTTAAATCAACACTTAAACAGTTTGATACATCAGATCAGGGTGGAGCACCTTTACTTGGTTTAAACGGGCTTGTTGTAAAAGCACATGGAAGTTCAACAAGTGTGGAGATTACACAGGCTATAAGACAATGCATACAGTTCAATGAAGAAAAGATAAATGAAAAGATAAAAGAAAATCTTATTATTGAATAGGTGGTGCTATATGGAATTCAAAAAACTTCAAAAAATAATTGCAGAGGTTTTGAACATTGATGATACGGATATAGTTCAGGAAATGAGCTTTGTTAATGATCTTGGTGCGGATTCTCTTGAACTTTTTCAGATACTTATGGGAGTTGAAAAAGAGTTTGACATATCAGTAGATGAAGAAAAATTAAAAAGTGTGATTACTGTTGGTGATCTGCTTGAACTTATCTGTTAAGAGATAAAAGCATCATATATGATTGTGGAATGTTAGGAGTGTGCCTGATGAAACAGGAAAAATTATTAGAGTTTCAGAAAAAAATAGGATATGAATTTAAAAATACGGACTTACTTATAACAGCGCTTACGCATAGTTCATATTCAAATGAAAACAGATTGAAAAAATATATGTGCAATGAGAGGCTTGAGTTTCTAGGTGACGCTGTATTAGAATTGGTATCAAGTGAGCAGATTTATAAAGAGAATCCGACAAAGCCGGAGGGTGATATGACAAGAATCAGGGCAAGCTGGGTATGTGAGCCTACACTTGCACTGTGTGCAAGAGATATAAACCTTGGTGAATATGTAATGCTTGGAAGAGGTGAAGACCTTACAGGAGGAAGAGAGAGAGATTCTATATTGTCAGATACTCTTGAAGCTACTATCGGAGCAGTATATCTTGATGGTGGATTTGAAAAAGCAAGGGATTATATTGACAGGCATATATTAAAGGATATAGAAAAGAAAAAACTTTTTTATGACAGCAAGACGATATTGCAGGAAATAGTTCAGGGGAAACACCTTGACATGGGATATGAACTTATTAATGAAGAGGGACCGGATCATAATAAATCTTTCACTGTTGCGGTGACCATAAATGGTGAGAGATTTACAACAGCTACCGGCAGAACAAAGAAGAAAGCAGAGCAGTCAGCCGCATATCAGGCTATACTTAAACTTCACAAATAATTGGTCAGGAGAACATTGGATGTATTTAAAAAGCTTAGAAGTACATGGTTTTAAGTCATTTGCTAACAAATTAATATTTGAATTTCATGACGGCATAACTGCAATCGTAGGACCAAATGGCAGTGGCAAAAGTAACGTTGCAGACGCTGTCAGATGGGTGCTTGGAGAACAGAGTGCAAAACAGCTTCGTGGTGCAAAGATGGAAGATGTGATTTTTGCGGGAACGCAGATGAGAAAACCACTTGGATTTGCATATGTAGCTATTACGATAAGCAATGAGGATCATAAATTAAATGTTCCATATGAAGAAGTTAAGATAGCAAGAAGAGTTTACAGATCAGGTGAGAGTGAGTATCTTTTAAATGGTGCGGCATGCAGACTTAAAGACGTCCAGGAATTATTGTTTGACACAGGAATAGGAAAGGAAGGTTATTCAATAATTGGGCAGGGACAGATAGATAAAATTCTTAGCGGAAAGCCTGAGGAAAGGCGTGAACTCTTTGATGAGGCGGCAGGTATTGTCAAATACAAGAGAAGAAAGGCTGCTGCACAGAAAAATCTTGAGGAAGAGAGACATAATTTAGAGAGAATAGAAGATATACTGTCAGAGATAGAAAAACAGGTAGGACCTTTAGAAAAGCAGGCCGGGAAAGCAAAGCAGTATCTTACATTTCGTGATGAATTAAGAACGCATGATGTAAATATGTTTCTTATAGAGTATGATCGTATACACGATGAAGTAAAAGCATTTGAAGAAAAGCAGGCTATTGCAGAGCATGATCTTCAAGATGCAAGTAGTGAGTATGAGAAGAGCAAGGCTGAATATGAAAAATTGCAGGCTGAACTTGATGAAAAGATAAAAAGCATAGAAGTTCATAGAGAAAATTTAAATTCGTCAAGGGTAATGCTGAATAACTATGAAGGCGATATAAGACTTTTAAATGAGAAGATACATGGCATAAAGCAGAGTGAAAATCACTATAAGGAAGCGATAGATGATTATCAGCTTAGAATAAAAAAGTATGATCGTGAGTACAAGCAGTATCAGCAGCAGAAAAAAGACAATAATAACAAAATAGAGGAAATAAATTTTTTATCTGAAGAAAATAGAGGACATATTGAACAACAGAAGCGTGATGTTACTGAAATCGAGAAGTGTATAAAAGATATACAGGAACAAAAACTTGCAGGAATAAATGCAACAGCGGATGTAAAGAGTGAAGAGTTAAAGTATAAGACTCTGTTAGAACAAAATAGTATAAAGAGGGCAGAACTTAATAAAAGAATACTTCAGAATAAATCAGAGACATCTGTTCTGACTGAAAACATTACTGCTCACAAAAGAGCTTATGATGAAGTGACTGAGAAGATAAATGCAATAGATGATGCAGGGATTTCTATGCAGGATGCACTTGATGAAGCTGTTGTGGAAAATCAGAATGTTAACAGGGAACATAGTGATATTCAGCAGAAATTTCACATGGAAAATTCAAGATTGAACTCTCTTAAAAACATGACTGAGAGATATGAGGGATTTGGCCAGAGTATAAAGCGTGTCATGGAAAGAAAAAAGGATACTGCGGGAATAATTGGTGTAGTTGCTGATATCATAAGAGTTAAAAAGGAATATGAAGTTGCCGTTGAGACCGCACTTGGAGGAAGTATACAGAATATTGTAACTGACAATGAGCAGACTGCAAAAAAAATGATAGAGTATCTGAAAAAGAACAAGTATGGACGAGCTACATTTTTACCGCTTACAAATATTCATAAAAGAGCTGCAAATAATGCTGTAAATATTATGTCTGAAAAAGGTGTTATTGGAATGGCATCGGAGCTTGTTGTTGCAGAAGACAGATACAGTGAACTTGTAAATTATCTGCTTGGCAGATTTATAGTTGTTGATAATATAGACAACGCTATTGTGCTTGCAGCTAAATATCATCATACGTTGAGAATTGTTACTACTGAGGGGGAACTTCTTAATCCGGGCGGTTCAATGTCAGGTGGTGCATTTAAAAATAATAATAATCTTCTTGGCAGGCGCAGACAGATAAGTCAGCTTGAAGATGAAGTTTCAGATTTGAAGGCTCAGTTAAAAAAATTATCAGAATCCATAGGAGCTGGGGAAAACAAGATTGCCCAACTGAGGGAAAAGATAAGTGCAAACAGCAAAGTAAAACAGGAGTTTATTGTTAAGCAGAATACAGCTAAGATAGGATATGAACGTGCTGTTGCTGATCTGAAAAAAAATGAAGAACAGCTTGAACTTATCAGAATTGAAGGGATGAGAATAGAGGAAGATAGGGACAAGCTTAAAAATGTTATGAATGGCATTGCGGAAGCTTTGGTAAGAAACGAAGATGAATCAAAAGTTTTTGATGAAAAGATAGATAAATACCAAGCGGAACTTTCTGATATTAGAAAACAGCTTGAAATGTCAGAGGAAAAAGAGGCAGGATTTGCACTTGAACTTACATCACTTACACAGGGCATAGGATTTATCAGTGAGAATATAGTTCGTATTGAGCAGGGCAGAGCTTTAGTTATGGAACAATTGAACCAGACGATAGAAAACAGTAAAAATATCGATGGTCAGATTAAAGAAAAAAAAGATGAGATTTTAAGAACTCAAAATTTTATAAAAGATAAGAAGAAAGAAGCAGAAAGATTAGAAAAGCAGATTGAAGAGGAAAATCAGGAGAGGGAGGAACTTTCAGAAAAAACAAAGACTTTTCTTGACAAAAGAGAAGAATTGTCAAAAAATATAAATGATCTCAAAATGGAATGTTTCAGACTTTCAGGCAGAAAAGAGAAACTGACAGAGAGCATTGATAATTATACTAATTATATGTGGGAACAGTATGAGCTTACATATCACAGTGCACTTTCACTTAAGACGCAGACGGGGCTTACGATTCCGGGTATGAAAGCAAAAATCAGTGAAATAAAGAAACAGATAAAATCGCTTGGTTCTGTAAATGTCAATGCAATCGAACAATATAAGGAGATTTCAGAAAGGTATGAACTTCTCACAACTCAGCATGATGATTTGATAGAAGCAGCACAGGTGCTTGAAAAGATCATAGAAGATCTTGATGTGGAAATGAGAAAACAGTTTGAGGAACAATTTTCGGAGATAAAGAGCAGATTTGACAATGTATTTAAAGAATTGTTTGGTGGTGGAAGAGGCACACTTGAACTTATACAAGGTGAAGATATTCTTACAGCGGGAATTAAGATAATCGCTCAGCCACCTGGAAAGAAACTTCAAAATATGATGCAGCTTTCAGGTGGTGAAAAGGCGCTTACCGCCATTGCACTTTTATTTGCGATACAAAGTTTAAAACCATCTCCTTTCTGTCTTCTTGACGAGATAGAGGCAGCACTTGATGATTCAAATGTAGGCAGGTATGCGGACTATCTTCATAAACTTACGAAGGATACACAGTTTATAGTTATCACACATAGAAGAGGCACGATGAACGCAGCAGACATTCTTTATGGAATTACAATGCAGGAAAAAGGAATCTCAACGCTTGTATCAGTCAGCTTGCTTGATGATAAAGATATAGCGAACTGATATAAAATTAAATTTAGTATAATATGGGTTGTAGATTATTATAATAAAGTGAAATATGGAGGAATTATGTGGGAAAGTATAAAGAACAAATTTAGAAGAAAAAAACATGTTGAAGAAGAGAAAATTGAAGAGTCTGTTGTAAGTAATGAAGAAGAACAGAGCACTGATTCTGGGAAAATATTGGATGAGGAGTATTTACAGCCAGAAAGTGGTACAGATGAGTTGGGTTATCATGAAAAAACAACTGAAAATACAATTGAAGTTGAAAAATCTGATGTGGCACCGACAGAGAATGATGAAATTGATGATACCGGATATGAGGATTCTGAAACACTGGATGTTAAGTCAGAAAATGGTATTGACGAAGAGAAATCAGAAGATGAAGAAAAACTGGAAGAAACGGATAATCAAATACAAAATAATCTTTCATCAGAAGAAACAGAAAATGAAATTGAATTAAAACAGATTGATGATGAGCCGATAGATAGACAAATTGAAGACAGGACTGAGATTTCTGAGAATAAAGAGGAAGAAATAAAACCTGAAAAACCTAAAAAGAGAGGATTTTTCGGAAAACTTATAGATGGTCTGACTAAGACAAGGGACAGCTTTGTTTCAGGTCTTGAAAATGTTTTCAGCGGTTTTTCTGAGATTGATGACGATTTTTACGAGGAACTTGAGGAAGTTCTTATAATGGCAGATATAGGTGTTGCCACAACTGAGAAGATAATTGAAAATCTTCAGGCTAAGGTTAAGGAAAACAAGATTAAAGAGGTTGCGGTATGCAGACAGCTCCTTATCGATTCGATAAAGGAGCAGATGCGTGTACACGATGATGCGTATGATTTTGAAAATAAGAAATCAGTTGTTATGCTTATCGGAGTAAACGGTGTCGGAAAGACAACTTCTGTCGGAAAACTTGCGTCACAGTTTAAGGCAGACGGAAAGAAGGTTATCCTTGCGGCAGCAGATACTTTCAGAGCAGCAGCCATTGAACAGCTTACCGAGTGGTCAAACAGGGCAGGCGTTGAGCTTATCGCAGGTCAGGAGGGCGGAGACCCGGCGGCAGTCGTGTTTGATGCGGTTAATGCGGCGAAAGCGAGAAATGCTGATATACTTATATGTGACACAGCAGGACGACTTCACAATAAGAAAAATCTTATGGAGGAGTTAAAAAAGATAAACAGGATAGTTGAGAGAGAATATCCTGACGCATACAGAGAGACATTTGTCGTACTTGACGGAACGACAGGTCAGAATGCACTTGCACAGGCAAAACAGTTCAGTCAGGTTGCCGATATCACAGGAATAATCCTCACAAAACTTGATGGAACGGCTAAAGGTGGTATAGCGATAGCGATTCAGTCGGAAATGAACATTCCGGTTAAATATATAGGTATCGGTGAGCACATCGAGGATTTACAGAAATTTGATGCAGATGCGTTTGTAGATGCATTATTTGAGACAAAAGCAGAGTAGTGTGAAAAATCCATATATGCAATTTTTCACACACAAGATTTGTGTCTGCGTATACTTGACACAAATCTTATATGTGAAATATATCATATTTTACATTATGCACAAAAAACATGTGCGGAAATTAAGGATAATTTGAAAGGAGCATATAAAAATGTTGACATTAGAGAAATTTGAAGAAGCCTCAGAAAAGGTGAAGGAGGTCGTACTTCCTACAAACCTTATCTACAGTGAGTATTTTTCAGAGCAGACAGGAAATAAGGTTTATTTTAAGCCTGAAAATATGCAGTACACGGGAGCTTACAAAGTAAGAGGAGCTTATTATAAGATAAGCACGCTCTCAGAGGAAGAAAGAGAGAAAGGTCTTGTAACGGCATCGGCAGGAAACCATGCACAGGGAGTTGCCTATGCAGCAAAACTTTACGGTGTGCCTGCGACGGTAGTCATGCCTACGACTACTCCGCTTATCAAGGTAAACAGAACAAAAGGTTACGGAGCAAAAGTAGTTCTTCATGGTTCTGTATATGATGAGGCCTGCCAGTACGCACTTGAGCTTGCAAAAAAAGAGGGGGCAACATTTGTTCATCCTTTCAATGATGAAGTCGTAGCAACCGGACAGGGTACTATTGCAATGGAGATATTTAAGGAACTTCCTACGGTTGACATAATCCTTGTACCTATAGGAGGAGGCGGACTTGCAGCAGGAGTTTCAACACTTGCAAAACTCTTAAATCCTAACATAAAAGTAATAGGTGTCGAGCCGGCAGGGGCAAGCTGTATGAAAGCATCATTGGATGCAGGAAAGGTAGTTACGCTTCCAAATGTTGATACAATAGCAGACGGTACGGCGGTAAAGACACCGGGAGATATTGTATTCCCATATATCCAGAAAAACATTGATGATATAATAGCAGTAGAAGATCAGGAGCTTATCGTAAACTTCCTTGATATGATGGAAAATCATAAGATGCTCGTTGAAAACTCAGGTTTACTTACTGTTGCGGCACTTAAGCATCTTGACTGCAAGGGCAAAAAGATAGTTTCTATCTTAAGCGGTGGAAATATGGATGTAATAACACTCTCATCTGTCGTACAGCATGGTCTTATCGAGAGAGGACGAGTATTTACGGTATCAGTACAGCTTCCTGACAGACCGGGTGAACTTGTAAATGTGGCAAATGTTATCGCAAAACTTAAGGGTAATGTAATCAGGCTTGAGCATAACCAGTTTGTAAGCATAAACAGAAATTCAGCCGTTGAGCTCAGGATAACTCTTGAGGCATTTGGACATGACCATAAGAAAGAGATTATCGAAGCATTGAAAAAGCATGGATATGATCCGAAAGAGGAAAGTCCGACAGGATTATATCAGTAAAAATTTAACACTATCAAGCAAATAGCAGAGTGGACTGTGAATATCTGCTTGACTGTGCAGGAACGATTAAACATTAAAATTACAAAATAAAATATTCTACAAAAAAACATTTTGTAAAAGGGTTAGTGTGTTTTTTCGATTGAAAAAAATAAAATAAGAAGCGGAGGTTTAGCATGAGTCAGTTTAAAAATACAGCAGATTATATAGGTAGTGAGTTGCTCCATACACCGGGCGGTGTTAGAGATACTTACGGTGTAGAGTGTGAAAATAAATTGGATGTGGCCGGAAAGGTTCATAATGTTATGAAATCTTATGGTTTTGATGACATTCAGACTCCTACATTTGAATATTTTGACATATTCAGCAAAGAGAGAGGAACAGCTTCTTCAAAAGAGATGTTTAAGTTCTTTGACAGGGGAAACAATACACTTGTATTAAGACCGGATATGACACCTCCGATAGCAAGATGTGTTGCAAAGTATTACAGAGAGGAGCAGATGCAGATTCGTCTCTGCTATACGGCAAATACATTTGTAAATACAGATCCTTATAAGGGAAAACTTCAGGAAGTGACACAGGTAGGTGCGGAGCTTTTTGGCGATGCAAGTTCAGATGCGGACGCAGAGATGATAGCACTTACAGTCGAGAGTCTTTTAAGCAGTGGGCTTAAGAGATTTCAGCTTGAAGTAGGTCATGCTGATCTGTTCAGGGGAATAGTTGAAGAAGCAGGTTTTACACCTGAGGAAACAGAAAAATTACATGAGCTTATTGAGAGTAAAAATTTCTTTGGTGTTGAGGATCTTCTCGACAATCTGACAGTATCAGAGGGACTTAAGGAGGTAATATTAAAACTTCCTGACCTTTTAGATGATTTTGACGAGGCTGCCAAGTTTGTAAAAGAACGTTGCAAAAATGACAGGTTTTTAAAGGCTCTTGACAGACTTGCCAAACTTGATAATATATTAAAAATATACGGATTTACAGATTATGTTACGATAGACCTCAGTATGTTAAGCCATTACAGTTATTATACGGGAGTTATATTCAGGGCATATACATACGGCACTGGAGAGGCAGTTGCAACAGGCGGCCGTTATGATGGACTTGTAGGGCAGTTTGGAAAAGATACTCCTGCCATTGGTCTTGCTATCGTTTTAGACCAGCTTATGCTTGCACTTACAAGACAGGATATCCTAGATGAGAAACTTGTATCAGGATGTATTCTTCTCTATCCCAAAGAGCTCAGGGAAGAAGCATTAAACAAGGCTGCAGCACTCAGAAAATCGGGTGAGAATGTGCAGCTTGTGCGCAAATCTTCGCAGAAAGATATTGATATGTATAAAGATTATGCAAAGAGAATGAATAAGGAAAAACTCTTGTATTTAAAAGATAAGACTGTAGTTGAAGAAATAACATTCAAGTAGGAGGGACATAATGGAATATATAACATTTGCACTGGCAAAAGGAAGACTTGCGAAACACACATTAAGTCTTTTGGAAAAGATAGGAATCACCTGTGAGGAAATGAAAGATGAAAAGACAAGAAAACTCATATTTGTAAATGAGGAACTTGGATTTAAGTTTTTCCTTTCAAAAGCATCGGATGTCCCTACATATGTTGAACTTGGAGCAGCAGATATAGGAGTTGTCGGCAAAGATACGATACTTGAGGCTGGCAGAAAACTCTACGAAGTGTTAGACTTAAACTGTGGAAAATGCCGTATGTGTGTGGCAGGACCGGCGAGTGCGAGAGAAAAGTTAAACGATGGTTCGCTTATAAGAGTTGCAAGCAAATATCCGGGAATAGCAAAAGATTATTTTTACAATAAAAAACACCAGACAGTAGAGATAATCAAACTTAACGGCTCGGTAGAACTTGCACCTATCGTAGGACTTTCAGAAGTTATCGTTGATATTGTAGAAACAGGTTCTACATTAAGAGAAAACGGCCTTGAGGTCTTGGAGGAGATATGTCCTTTATCGGCGAGAGTAGTAGTGAACGAGGTGAGCATGAAAATGCAGCATGAAAGGATAACAAAACTTATCCGTGACCTAAAAAAAGTTATACCTGATGATTAAAAAGGGAGGCAGCCATGAGAATAGTTAAACTTACAGAGAATGAAAAAAATAATATACTGGAAAACCTTTTAAAGAGAAGTCCGAACCAGTACAGCAAATTTGAAGATACTGTAAATGACATTATAGAGAATGTCAGAGCAAACAAGGACAAGGCATTATTTGAATACACTGAAAAATTTGACGGTGTAAAGATTACCGAGGAGACATTCAAGGTAACAGATGAGGAGATAGAAGAAGCCTATACTAAGGTGGATGAGCGTCTTATCGAGATAATAAGAAAAGCTCTTGTAAATATCAGGGATTATCACCAGAAACAGGTTCGTTACAGTTGGTTTGACAGTAAGACCGACGGAACACTTCTCGGACAAAAGATAACACCACTTGCAAGAGTAGGTGTTTATGTGCCGGGCGGAAAAGCGGTATATCCGTCATCAGTGCTTATGAACATCGTACCGGCAAAGGTTGCAGGTGTTGAGAAAATAGTAATGACAACACCACCCGGAAAAGACGGAAAGGTATATCCTATAACACTCGTGGCAGCACATGAAGCAGGCGTAGATGAGATCTACAAGGTCGGTGGAGCACAGGCTATTGCGGCACTTGCATTTGGAACAGAGAGCATTAAGAAAGTTGACAAGATAGTAGGACCTGGAAATATTTTTGTTGCACTTGCAAAGAAAGCTGTTTACGGTCATGTAAGCATTGATTCTATCGCAGGACCAAGTGAGATACTTGTACTTGCAGATGAGACTGCAAATCCAAGATATGTGGCAGCAGACCTTTTATCACAGGCAGAGCATGACGAGATGGCATCGGCTATCCTTGTTACGACAAGTGAAGAACTTGCAAAGAAAGTATCAGAGGAAGTTGACGGATTTGTAAAAGTCCTTTCAAGAAAAGAGATAATACAGAAGTCGCTTGATTCCTACGGATATATACTTGTCGCAAATGATATGAAAGAAGCGATAGACACGGCAAACGAGATAGCATCAGAGCATCTTGAGATAGTGACAAAAAATCCGTTTGACACTATGACAAGAATAAAAAATGCAGGAGCGATATTCCTCGGAGAGTACAGCAGTGAGCCGCTCGGTGATTATTTTGCAGGACCAAACCATGTACTTCCTACAAATGGAACAGCAAAGTTTTTCTCGCCTCTTTCAGTTGACGATTTCATTAAGAAATCAAGCATAATATCATATTCTGAGGAAGCCCTTGAACTTATACATACGGATATTGAGGACTTTGCAAAGGCTGAAAAACTTACGGCACACGCAAACTCAATAGCTGTGAGATTTGAGTAAAAATAAGTATTTCAAAGCTTATGGTGTGTAGAGCACTAAGCAGTGGATAAGTGGGATGCTTATGTCAGTGGAAGAAAGCTTTTACTGACAGGTCGCAAAAGCGGAGCGTGAATGTCCGCTTTACTAAAAAACGGGCAGGAAACTGCATTGGAAAGGGTTGGTTTTTATTATGAGTGAAAATATAAATACAAGAACAGCCGAGGTTTCAAGAGTGACCGGAGAAACTGATATTTTAGTTAAGTTAAATCTTGATGGCAGCGGCAAGGCAGATATAGATACAGGCATTGGTTTTTTCGACCATATGCTGAACAGTTTTGCAAGACATGGTCTTTTTGACCTTACTGTTAAGGTTAAGGGAGATTTAGAGGTTGACTGCCATCATTCCATCGAAGATACAGGTATCGTTCTCGGTCAGGCGATAAAAGAAGCTGTCGGAGACAAGAAAGGTATTAAGAGATTTGGTGAGTGTATTCTTCCGATGGATGAGACTCTTATGCTCTGTGCACTTGACCTTTCGGGCAGACCTTATCTTGTCGAGAATATGGAGTTTAGCGTACCGAAAGTAGGAGAGTTTGACACAGAGATGGTACATGAATTTTTCTATGCCGTAAGTTATTCGGCAGGAATGAACCTTCACTTAAAAATGCTTGACGGTTCAAATAATCATCATATAATAGAAGCAGCGTTTAAATCATTTGCAAAGGCACTTGACAAGGCGGTAATGTATGACGAGAGGATAAGTGATGTACTGTCAACAAAAGGAAGTTTAGGAGAATAGGGTATGAAAAAGAAAAAAATAATCCCATTTATAAATGCTGAGAATGAATATCAGGAAAATATAATAAAACTTGCAGATGAATATGCGTGCAAGGGTGCAGATGAATTGTTTATCTACAATTATACTGGAGACGAGGCATCAAGAGAAGAATTTTTAAGCACAGCAAGAGCTATTGAAA
This sequence comes from Eubacterium sp. MSJ-13, assembly GCF_018918235.1. Taxonomy (GTDB): domain Bacteria; phylum Bacillota; class Clostridia; order Lachnospirales; family Lachnospiraceae; genus Butyribacter. The sequence continues at coordinate 16,933 of NZ_JAHLQE010000106.1, read as the reverse complement.
AACAGATAGACATTCCGTTTATGATAGGAATGTATGTTGAGCGTTTTGAAGATGCAAAAAAGGCTCTCTACACCGGAGCGTACAGACTTGTGCTTAGAAATGCACTTATGCCGGAACAGAAAGTGATAGACGAGATAACAGCGAGATTTGACAAGGACAAACTTATGCTTGAGGTAGACATGAAAGCTGCTTTCATGGACGCAGAAGCACTTGATAAATATCATGATATGGGTATCGGCTCTGCAATGCTTAAACATATCGACTGCACAAAGAGTTTTACTGATGCCATAAATAACACAAAAATGGATATTATGATAAGAGACGGTCTTATAAGAAATGACCTCGCAGAGCTTTTATCATTTGAAAAAACGGATGCGGTATCGACAAATTATTTTGAGGATACTGAGGACAGGGATATATACAGGGCAAAAAGAGCCTTAAAAGAAAAGGGAATAGATGTAGAAGTGTTTGAAAGCCTTATTGATTTTTCTGATTTCAAACTTATGGATAATGGTCTTATCCCGGTAGTAGTTCAGGATTACCGCACAAATGAAGTTCTCATGGTTGCTTACATGAATGAGGAGTCATATGGAAAGACTATAGAGTGTGGCAGAATGACTTACTACAGCAGAAGCAGACAGGAGTTGTGGCTTAAAGGTGACACATCAGGTCATTACCAGTATGTAAAGAAGCTCATGCTCGACTGTGACAATGATACGATTCTTGCAAAGGTCCGTCAGGTTGGAGCTGCCTGCCATACAGGAAGCAGAAGCTGTTTCTTTAAGGAACTTGCCAAAAAAGAATATATTGAAACAAATCCATTGACAGTATTGCTTGAAGACTATAAAATTATCATGGACAGAAAAATAAATCCAAAGGAAGGTTCTTATACAAACTATCTTTTTGATAAGGGAATAGATAAGATTTTGAAAAAATGCGGCGAGGAGGCAACGGAGATCGTTATTGCTGCAAAAAATCCCGATTCGGAAGAACTTAAGTATGAGATAGCCGATTTCCTTTATCACATGATGGTTCTTATGGCAGAATGTGATCTGGATTGGAATGATATAACAAAGGAACTTGTCAACCGCAGATAGAAAGGTATGGTGAAAATATGACAGGAGCATTATTGTTAAAAGGTCTTGCGGACCTTACATTTGGAGGAGCGTTTTTATGGTATCTCGTTAAATTCCTTGTAAGCGTTGGACTTGCTTATGGTGCGATACTGCTTGGAATCAAGTGGCGTAAGTCAAAGAATGAAAAAACAGATAGTATTGTGGAAACAAAATAAAAACTGGCTTGGTTTAAAGAGGGTAACACTTTTAGGCTGAAAGTCAAGAAGTGGACTAATCAATCAGGTGGACAGTCTGAATATCAAAAAAGGCATATAAATGGAAATAGAAAAAAAATTCAAGATTAAAAAACTTCCTGACAATCTGGAACAATATGAACAGAAGCATATTGAGCAGGGGTATCTCTGCGTAAATCCGGTTGTCAGGATAAGAAAAAGTAATGACAGATATATTCTTACTTACAAGTCACTTGTAAGTGGCAGCGAAGATAAGAACACGGATGTCAGGATAAACAATGAAGTTGAAGTTTTCCTGACAAAGGAAGGGTATGAACATCTGAGAGAAAAGGTAGATGATAATCTTATCAAAAAGACAAGATATATAATACCGCTTGAAGATGGACATACAGGAGAACTTGATGTTTTTGGCGGAGTGCTTGATGGACTTTATTTTATTGAGGTCGAGTTTGAGAGTGAAAAAGATGCCAAAAACTTTGTACCGCCAGTATGGTTTGGCGAAAATGTAAGTGATGATAAACGATACGCAAATAGTTATTTATCAAAATGTAACGACCTAAGCGTATTTTTATAAAAAACGATTAAGAGATGGAGGCTCATTATGTTTAAGATTTTAAAGAAAGAGTATCTTGCCAACAACATCTGGCTTATGGATGTTGAGGCACCGAGAGTAGCAAAGTCATGTCAGCCCGGACAGTTTGTTATTGTAAAGACAGATGAAGAAGGAGAGAGAATCCCTCTTACAGTATGTGATTATGATAGAGAAAAGGGAACAGTTACGATAGTATTCCAGACAGTAGGAGCATCTACAACAGAGATGTCACGCTATGAAGTCGGAGAGAGCTTTATGGACTTCGTAGGACCTTTAGGATGTGCATCTGAACTTATCGAGATGCCTATAGAGGAGTTAAAGAAAGAAAAACTTTTATTCGTATGCGGTGGTGTTGGTACAGCTCCTGTATATCCACAGGTTAAATGGATGAAAGAACATGGTATTGATGTTGATGTTATCATCGGAGCACGTACAAAAGACATCATGATACTTGAAAATGAGATGCGTGAAGTTGCAGGAAATCTTTACATTGCAACAGATGACGGTTCTTATGGTTTCAAGGGAAATGCATGTGACCAGATAAATGAACTTGTAAAGAACTTAAACAAGACATATACAAGGGTTATAGCAATCGGACCTATGATAATGATGAAATTTGTTACTATACTTACAAAAGAACTTAATATACCTACAATAGTAAGTATGAACCCTATCATGGTCGATGGAACAGGTATGTGTGGTGCCTGTCGTCTTAAAGTAGGCGATGAGATTAAGTTTGCCTGCGTAGACGGACCTGAGTTTGACGGTCATCTTGTAGACTTTGACCAGGCTATGCGCCGCCAGAGAATGTATAAAACAGAAGAAGGCAGAGCAATGCTTAAACTCGAAGAGGGAGATACACATCACGGTGGATGTGGTAACTGCCAGTAGAAGAAAAAATACAGTAATGCGGGAATACTCCGTGATGGAGTTGCGTCAGATAATATTTAAAAATAAACATATGCCCGCAAATATCTGTCAGAGAACATAGATTTGCAGAGAAAGGAAAATATCATGGAAGTTGATGTAATGAAAAGAATTCCTGTTCGTGAGCAGGAGCCAAAAGTTCGTGCAACGAATTTTAAGGAAGTTTGTTTAGGATATGATAAAGAAGAGGCAACAGCGGAAGCAACACGTTGTCTTCAGTGTAAAAATCCACAGTGTGTAAAGGGATGTCCCGTAAATATAAATATACCTGGATTTATCAGTGAACTTGTAAAGGGGAATGTTGAGGGTGCTTATCATGTGATAAGTGAGTATTCTGCACTTCCGGCCGTATGCGGTCGTGTATGTCCACAGGAGAGCCAGTGTGAGTCAAAATGTATCCGTGGAATCAAGGGTGATGCCGTATCTATCGGTAAACTTGAGAGATATGTCGCTGATACTGCAAGAGAAGAAGGAATCAAACCTGCTAAAGCTGAGAGCTTAAACGGAAAGAAAGTTGCGGTTATCGGTTCAGGTCCTGCCGGACTTACATGTGCAGGTGACCTTGCAAAACTCGGCTACGATGTAACTATATTTGAAGCACTTCACAAAGCAGGCGGTGTATTATCTTACGGTATTCCTGAGTTCCGTCTTCCAAAGAGCAAAGTCGTAGACAAGGAAGTTGAGAATGTAAAATCACTCGGAGTTAAGATTGAGACTGATGTTGTAGTAGGAAAAGCCGTTACTATAGATGAACTTTTAAATGAAGAGGGCTTTGATGCCGTATTCGTAGGTTCAGGAGCAGGACTTCCTAGATTTATGGGAATCCCTGGTGAAGATGCAAACGGCGTATTTTCAGCAAATGAGTACCTTACAAGAAGCAATCTTATGAAAGCGTTTGATGAAAATTATGATACACCTATCATCCCTGGAAAGAAAGTAGCCGTAGTCGGTGGTGGAAATGTTGCGATGGATGCCGCAAGAACAGCACTCCGTCTCGGTGCAGATGTTCATATCGTATATCGCCGCAGCGAGGCAGAACTTCCTGCACGAGTTGAGGAAGTACATCATGCAAAAGAGGAGGGAATCCAGTTTGACCTTCTCACAAATCCTGTAGAAATCCTTGAAGATGAAGAGGGAAATGTTTCAGGAATGAAATGCATCCGTATGGAACTTGGCGAGCCTGACGAATCAGGAAGAAGAAGACCTGTTGAAATTGAGGGTTCTGAGTTCGTACTCGATGTAGATACTGTTATCATGTCACTTGGAACAAGTCCTAACCCACTTATCTCATCAACAACAGAGGGACTTGACATCAACAAGAGAAAATGTATCGTTGCTGAGGAGGAGACAGGAAAGACTTCTAAGGCAGCAGTATATGCAGGTGGAGATGCCGTAACAGGTGCTGCAACCGTTATCCTTGCAATGGGTGCAGGTAAGGCAGCAGCTAAGGGAATTGATGAGTTCTTAAGCAAATAAAAAATAAATATAAAAATGAAATTTTATAAAAAACAATAATATTTATAAAATATCGTAAAACTTAAAGGTGGACTTTGAAATCGTTTCAATGTCTGCCTTTTTTGAGCTGTTTTTGAAGAAAAATGTTGTGACGAAAATACAAAAGTTTGCAAACAGCGATAAATAGAGGAGTTAGAGCAAATCATGCCCAAAAAATATGTGCATTATTCATAAAAAAATTGTACTGAATAATACAATATGTACAAAAATAAAAAATCTATAAAATCCAAAAATATCGGATTGTTCAAAAAGTGTCTGTGATATTTATATATTCTTAATATTGTTCTAAATGTAAAGCTTTGTTACCATATAGTCAGAAAATCTCTTTGTTCTGATACAAATTTAACACTATAAAAGAAGTTCCCCATTTCTATTGCATAGAGCAATAAGTGGTGGGTGGTGGCTTGTTTGTATCAGGAGTGGTATAAAACCATTCTGATATGCTGAGATAGCAGCTAATAGTGTTATGAGCAAGATTCTATATCAAAAATTCAATTCAATTTAACAGTAGATCACCCGTAAATCATAGAAGTTTTCATTGCAGATAGTTCCACGATAGTTATGAAAAATTAGTAATAAAAAATTAAATAGAAAGGAGGGGCTGTTTGAACTAAAGTTTAAAGTGAAAACAAAATCAGAATTTAGCCAGGAACAAGAGATTTTCAATAAAATAAATGGAGGAAGATGATGAAATATTTTGAGTTTATTAACGAAATGGCTAAGAAAGTAAAATTGTGTTTTGATAAGAGTGTGTCTGTAGAAATTCACAAGGTAATGAAGAATAATTCGATGGAGTATGATTCGTTGGCTATTATAGAACCGGGAAGAAATGTCACTCCAAATTTTTATCTGCAAAGCATGTATCGCAGATATGTAGATGGAATAGGGATAGACAGCCTTGTGGCAGAAATAGTACAGAATTATGAGAATGAAAATAGTACCGGGAAATACGAGAATCTGTCACTAGAATATGACGAATGTAAGGATAAGATAGTAATGAGACTTGTATCATTGGAAAGGAATAAGAAAATGCTTGAAGAAATGCCGTATATACCATTTCTTGATATGGCAGTTATATTTTATTTTCTTGTTGATAATGATGAACAGGGAATTGCTTCTATAAGGATAACAAATACAGTTATGATTAACTGGGGGACAGATATTAAAGAATTATACACATTAGCTTCAATCAATTCAAAAAGGATTTTTGAAGAAAAAGTTATGCCGGTCAGTACCATGCTTGAGGGACATGATATTAGTCTTAAAGAAATGGGGTTTGGAGATATTAAATGTGATTGTGGGGAAATATATGAGCCGTATATTGTAACAAACAATGTGGGGATAAATGGAGCAACAGTAATCCTATATCCGGATATGCTGCGGGAGATAGCAGCGAAAGTGGGAGGAGATTTTTATATGCTTCCTAGCAGTATACATGAAGTGCTTGTTATATCTGCTATTGCGGATATTTCTGAGGAAGAACTAAAGAGTATGGTTAAGGAGGTTAATCAGAATTATCTTTTGCCTGACGAGTATTTGTCAGACAATGTTTATAAATACAGCTTAGCATATAATTCATTGGAAATGATAGCATGATAAAGAAAAAGGAGAAAAATATGGAGAGACTAAAGAAGGTAATTAAAAAGTTGGGGTTAGTTATAATGTTTATGTCGCTGATAATATCAGACAGTTCATTTATGAATTTGAAAAAAGCCAAAGCCGTCATATATTATCAGTATCTTATACAGATAGCAAAACCGTATACTATGCAGGGAGAATTAAAAAATGTAGTTGAAGGAACTACTAATAATATAAGTTTTGTAAATAAGACCGACACTAATATATACATGCAGATAGATATAGGTAATGCATCTGATGTATCGTCATTATATAAGACAATTGTTGAAAAAATAAATGCTTCGACATTATATAGGAATGGATATCATATGAGAGTTATGGTTGGCTGTGGGAGCAGTGTTTCAGATACACCAAAAAATGCAACACTTGAACTGGCAAAGAGTATGATAGCAGGTGATCCAAATAATCACAGATCTTTGTATATTTATTGGGATTGTGATCATTTAAACGATTCATCAAAATGGAAACTGACATCAGGAGCAACATGTCAACATGCTAATCAATATACATGTTCAAGTTGTGGAGCGACAAGAAGTGAGGGAAGCAAATTGGCACATAATTATTCTGTTAAACTTGCGTCGGCAACATGTCAACATTTAGATGTATATAAATGTGCAACATGCAGTGATACAAGATTTTCAGGAAATTACACCGAGCATGATTGGGCAGAGAAAACGGCTGCAACATGTACAGGAAGACGGGTATTATATTGTAGGGTTTGCGGAAAAACAAAAGAAGAGGGGGAAGTGACATCTCATAAATATTCTGCAAAAAATGTTGTTGCACCTAGCGCATCTTCAAAAGGTTATACAAGATATACCTGTAGTTGTGGAGTATATTATGATGATACATTTACCTATAAAATTGAATATGATGCAAATGGCGGAGTTGGAAATATGGGAAGCCAGATAGTAAATTATGATTCAAATGAGATTTTAAAATCAAATACTTTTGCTAAACAAGGATATAACTTTACAGGCTGGAATACAAAAGAAAACGGAAGAGGGGTAAACTATAAAAATGGGCAGATAGTAAAAAATATTTCGACATCCACAATAAGATTATATGCTCAGTGGGCAAAAAACAAATATAGAGTTACATGTGTTGACTGTTATGAAGACGGGCGTGTGATTGACAGTATCAATAATAACAGATCTATTGAAGTTGATAGTGGAGAAATGGTATCAGGAAAAAATTTTGGTACGGACAGTGCATTAGGAGCGTATTATTCTGGAATGTCATATGTATCTAGTGATGCTCCAGTAAAGGTATGGGGAAACATAACTGTAAAAAGATATTTTAAAAGTTTTAAGGAAAACGGTCTGAATGATGCAGTTATCTCAGGTGATACATTGGTAAAAGTATCAGGAAAATCTGAAAAGATTATAATTCCTGATGATATAAAGAAAATTGGAAAAAGTGCATTTAGCGGAAACAAAGATATTACATATGTAGAAATAAAAAATGGAACAGTAACACAAATAGAAGATATGGCATTTGAGAATTGCAGCGGCTTAAAAAAAATAATATTACCTTATTCAGTAAAGAAAATCGGGAAAAATGCTTTTAAGGGATGTACTTCTTTAGAAGTTATTGAAATAAAAAATCCAGAGTGTGAAATAGATGACTCATATGATACGATTCCAGAAAGAACAGAGATAAGTGGATTTTCAGATTCTTCATCACAGACATATTCAAAGAAAAATCACAGAGAATTTAATAATATAACAGTGCTTTATGATGATTTCTTTTGCGGAGAGACTTCTATGGAAAGTTTTTTGATGCCGGCTGATGTAACGGTCATAGGAGATAATGCATTTAAAAAATGTGGAAACTTAAAAAAGATACAGCTTGGAAATGTAATTTCTATTGGAAAAAGTGCATTTGAAGACTGCGTATCGCTGGAATATGAAAAAGACTTTTCAAAAGAACAGATGAATGCATTGATAATTCCGGCTTCAGTAAAGAAAATTGGAAAAGGGGCATTTGCAGGAACAAAAAAGATCGCACAGATGAAATTTGAGGGAAAAGATACTGTACTAGAAGATAAAACATCAATAAATGAACATACGATGATTGGTTGTTATGTCGGAAGTGCGCAGTATCATTTTGCAAAAGAAAATAAATTTGAGATGGTTATGCTTGTTGGATTTGGAGATGATCCCGAAGATAAGGAGAATATTGATTATAAGAGCAATAATGAAATAAAAGCTGTGATAATCGGAAGCAAAGTAAATGAAATAAACAAGTTTGCGTTTGCGGGATGCAGCAATCTTGAATATGTGCAACTGTATGCTGATAAAAATGTTAAAAGGGAAATAACGATAGGCGATTCAGCGTTTTTTAACTGTGGGATGTTAAACAAATTTGAATGTAACGAAAGGGTAGAAATAAAGAGAATTGACGATAATGCTTTTATGGGATGTAAACAGTTAAAAGAGCTTGTTATCAATAATCCTAACTGTATTATATCAGACAAAGAAGAAACTATTGATGGTAATACGGTAGTAAAAAGCTGGAGCAGATCATCAGCACATGACTTCTGTGAAAAAAATAATAAAAAATTTGAGCAGACAGGAATATCATTTGTTATATATTTTGATAAAAATGGTGGGGAGGACGGTACAGAAAAAATATATGTTTATCCGCATATGAATATGCCGTCAGTGGATAGTCCTAAGAAGCAGGGATATGCTTTTATGGGATATTATTTGGAAGACAGACAGTATTACAACAGTCTTGGCCGTTTTGTTTTTGGAGAAGAATTAAATATAGATAGGGATATGATAGGTGATGGCTCGCTTAAAGCTGTATGGGGCACTGAAAAGTATAATATAGAATTTGATGCCAATGATGCAGAAGGGCAGATGGAAATATTAAGAGATATAGAATATGATAAAGAGTTTGCGGCACCTGACTGTGAATTTGTTAAAAAAGGATATCATTTTGTAGGCTGGAGTATATCTGAAAATGGTCAGTCTGGAATATATAAAACCGGAGATAAGCTTAAAAATCTGGGACAGAATAATGGACAGACTGTAAAGCTTTATGCACAGTGGGAAGAAAATAGCTATAAAATAGAATATAATTTAAATGGAGGAACAGGAAAGATACCTGATAGTGCTTCTGTTTTATTTAATACAGATTATGTAGTAGCAGATAACACAGGTACAAAAGAATATTATTTATTTAATGGATGGAATACCAGATATGATGGAAAAGGCGAGAATTATATAGTAGGACAGCACATAAGTCAGGTTTCAAGTACGCAGGATGAGCTAATAACATTGTATGCACAATGGAAACCGGTATTATATAATATTCATTTAAATCTCAATGGAGGAGAACAGTCAGGAAATACGAATCCATTACAGTATAATTGTGAAACGGAGGATTTTGAAATAACAGAGCCTAGTAAGTACGGACATGTATTTACAGGCTGGAATGAGGACAATAGTGATAAGATAACTAAAAAAGTGATTATAAAAAAAGGTTCACATGGTGATATAAGATTAAATGCAAATTATAAACTTGCAGAATACAGTGTGAAATTTGAAACAAATGGAGGAAAATTTAAAGATGATTCAAGTATTGTGAAGTCATATAAGTTTGGAGATAACATAAATCTTCCAATGGATGTTGCAAAACAGAATTATATATTCCTGGGATGGAGCACAAATAAAAATTCAGTCAGGTCAGATATCAGTAAGATTATATCCACAGATACAGGAGATAAGATTTTTTATGCTGTATGGGGAGCAGCAAGTTACAAAATTACTTATGTGATGGATGGTGGAAGTATAGCAGTTGGAGAAAATGCAACAGAATATTTATATGGAATAGGAATAAAACTGCCAGAAAATGTGACAAAGAGTGGATATAGTTTTGCCGGATGGTATTTGGATGAAAAATGTACAGGAAAAATGATTACAAAGATATTGGAAACTGATACGGGAGATAAAAAGTTTTTTGCAAAATGGATACCTGCTGGAAAAAATAATCAGGCTACTTCTACACCGGGAGAAGGTGATAAGCCGACCACAAGTACAGAACCTGTTAGCAGCACAAAACCAGATGTCAGCAGCGAACCGTCAGAAACAACAAAATCACCAGTTGAAATGATAACATCAAAACCGCATCAGCCGCAAGGGGCAGGCAAAGAAAATGACGACATCAATAAGAACAGTGGTCAGAATAAAACTAAAAAGACATTTAAATATTGTGGCTACAATAAGAAAAAAAAGATGGTTACACTTAAAAAAGTTTATGGCAAGAAACTTAAAAAGGCAGTTATACCAGATAATGTAAAATATAAAGGGGTGGTATATAAAATTACATCAATAGCATCAGATGCATTTAAAAATTGTAAACAGCTTAATGAGGTGACAGTAGGAAAAAATGTGACTTCAATAGGAAAGAACTGCTTTAAAAACTGCGTAAAACTTAAAAAGATAAATGTAAAGACAAATAATTTACGAAAAGTGGGAAAAAACATACTGAAAGAAACCAACAGGAAACTTTATATAACATGTAACAGGAAAAAAATAAAAATATACAGAAGACTATTTAGAAATAAGGGAAATAAAACATATAAAGTCATAAACAGATAGGAATATATCTGTAAAAAACGCACTCGAAGAGATTCGAACCCTCGACACACAGCTCCGGAGGCTGTTGCTCTATCCACTGAGCTACGAGTGCGTATGAAAATGCCACTATACACATCTATAATGTGTTTGGCGACATAAAAATATGTATGGCTACATACAATTTATTATTTTAACATATCATAAAGTTATTGTAAAGATTTTAGAGTGATTTTGTCAACTTTACAATAACTTTTTGTTGTGTTAAACTTATACTTTATGGGATATAAGTTGTTTATAAGGAAGAAAGGTTAATCTATATGTTTAAATATAAAAAAATAGTTGCCTTTTTTATCATAGGAGTGCTTTTGATCGGCAGTGGAGTAATATATACTCTCTCATTTAGTACAGAAACAAAATTCAAGGTTGAAAAGTCACAGACTGCTAAAAGTCACATAAAAAAAGTGCAGAAGAACGATATGCAGACTGAGGAATTAAATGAGCAGATCGATGAACTTATAAGCGGATATCTAAATGCGAAGCTTGTAGATGATATTTCAGCAATGGGAACTTATGTAAGCGATACAAAATATATCGATGAGAATAAGCTTTTGGTGCAGAATCAGTATATTGAATCGTATAACAATATAAAATGTACTATAAAAAAGTGCTCTAAAAAGGATACATACAGGGTGTATGCATATTATGATATAAAGGCATTTGGAGTTGAACAGATGCTGCCTTCATTATCAGCGTATTATGTTATTAAAGAAAAAGATGGAAAATATAAGATTTATTTTGGAAAAATTGACAGTAATATTCAGAAACAGATTGAGATGATTGATAAAAGCAGTGAGATAACTGCATTGAAGGATTCAGTTCAGAAAAGAATGGCTGAACTTATAAGTACGGATGAAGAAGTGAGAACACTTTTTGACGGATTAAAAAATGGCGAATAAATGTAATATCTGTATCTTGTTGCAGTAGTTTTTGTTACCGTAATACAGGGGGATATTATCATGTGTAAAGGCATGGAGGATCATTATGAATGAAAACGGAGTGAGAATAAATAAATATCTGAGTGAAGCAGGGGTATGCTCAAGGCGTGAGGCGGACAAGCTGGTAGAGGCAGGCAGTGTCTGTATTGATGGCATTACTGCTGTGTCGGGTGCAAAGGTATGTGATGGGCAGAAAGTTACTCTGAATGGAAAAAGCATAAAAAAAGAGGAAGAGGAGATTTTTCTTGCTTTTTATAAGCCTAAAGGAATTGTGTGTACTACTGCATCGGAAGAAAACGGTGAAAAGATAAAAAATGTTGTTGAATATATAAATTATGATAAAAGGATATATCCTGTAGGAAGGCTTGACCAGGCATCGGAGGGACTTTTACTTATGACAAATCAGGGAGATGTTATGGAAAAGATCCTGCGCAGCAGATATGAACATGAAAAAGAATATTTTGTCAAGGTCGACCATAAGGTTACTGATGAATTTTTAAAGAAGATGGGCGATGGAGTACCGATACTTGATACAGTTACTAAACCATGTAAAGTATGGAAAGAAGATGATTACAGTTTTCATATCATACTTACGCAGGGCTTAAACAGACAGATAAGGCGAATGTGTGAATATTTTGGGTACAGAGTTGTACATCTTAGGAGAGACCGGATAATGAACATAACTCTTGACGGACTAAAAAAGGGAAGGTACCGCAGGCTCACACTGCGCGAGGTATCAGAACTTAAAAAGATGCTTTAAAATATTGGTGTGTTTTATGTATGGAGGAGATAATGGCAGAAACAGATAGAATGAAAGAACTTATTGACATATTGAATAAGGCAGCAGCAGTTTATTATCAGGGCAAGGATGAGATAATGAGCAACTTTGAATATGACAGGTTGTATGATGAACTTTCAGCCCTTGAAAAACAAAGTGGTCTTGTAATTGCAGGAAGTCCGACACAGAAAGTAGGTTATGAAGTTTTAAGTGAACTTCCAAAACAGACACATCCGTCACCGATGCTTTCTCTTGACAAGACAAAGCAGGTTGATGAACTTGCAGACTGGCTTGGCGATAAAGAAGGTATTTTGTCATGGAAGATGGATGGTCTTACAGTTGTGCTCACATATGAAAAAGGAAAACTTTTAAATGCAGTCACAAGAGGAAATGGTGTGGTGGGTGAGGTAATAACAAACAATGCAAAAGTATTTAAAAATCTCCCTGTTAATATACCATTTAAAGGTCATATGGTACTCAGAGGTGAAGCCATAATAACATATTCTGAATTTAAGAAGATAAATGAATCACTGTCGGAGGAAGAACAGTATAAAAATCCCAGAAATCTGTGCAGCGGTTCAGTAAGACAGCTTAACAATGAGATAACAGCAAAAAGAAATGTAGAACTTTATGCATTCACGCTTGTTGAGGCAGAGGGAGTTGACTTTAAAAATTCCCAGAGAAATAAAATGGAATTTATGAGGGAACAGGGATTTCAGACAGTTGAATATAAGGTTGTAACATCAGAAAATATACATGAGACAGTTGAGTGGTTTTCGGAAAAAGTTAAGACAAACGACTTTCCGTCAGATGGACTTGTTCTATTGTATGACGATATAGATTATGGTGATTCACTTGGCTCGACGGCGAAGTTCCCGAGAAATGCAATTGCATTTAAGTGGGCAGACGAAACAGCAAAAACAAAGCTTATTGAAGTGGAATGGAGCGCATCAAGAACAGGACTTATAAATCCGGTTGCGATATTTGAACCGGTAGAGCTTGAGGGAACGACAGTGAGCAGGGCGAGTGTACACAATATAAGCATCGTAAGGGAGTTAAAACTTGGGATCGGTGACACTATCGAGGTGTATAAAGCAAATATGATAATACCTCAGATAGCCAAAAACCTCACAGAGAGCGATTCACTTGAAATACCTGACAAATGTCCTGTCTGTGGAGAAAAGACATCCATTCATAGAGAAAATGATGTTGAAGTTTTATTCTGTGAAAATCCTGAATGTCTAGCCAAAAAGATAAAATCAATATCACTTTTTGTAAGCCGCGATGCGATGAATATTGATGGAATGTCGGAGACAACGATTGAAAAATTCATATCAAAGGGATTTTTACATGAACTTGCCGACCTTTTTAAACTTGACAGATATAAGGATGAAATCATATCAATGGATGGTTTTGGAAAAAAATCATATGAAAAACTTGTAAAAGCTGCCGAAACAGCGAAAACGACAACGACAGCCAGATTTATATACAGTCTGGGCATTGCCAATATAGGTCTTTCAAATGCAAAAATGGTATGTAAGGCATTTTCAAATGATCTTGAAAAGATAAGACATGCTTCAAGGGATGAACTGGTTGAGATTGATGGTGTCGGAGAGATAATAGCAGATTCATTTGTAAAGTATTTTGAAAAAGAAAACAATAATCATATAGTTGACGATCTGCTCGATATTATCACACTTGAAGATGAAGAAAATGATACTCAAAATGATATGGATGGCATGAACTTTGTTATAACAGGTTCAGTTAATCACTTTTCAAACAGGAGTGAAGTAAAAGAACTGATAGAGAGCAGAGGTGGCAAAGTCACCGGAAGTGTCACATCAAAGACAAAATACCTTATAAATAATGACAGCACAAGTAATTCATCCAAAAATAAAAAAGCAAAAGAGCTTGGAGTACACATAATAACAGAAGATGAATTTATTGAGATGTTTTCGATAAAAATGTGATGAATAATAAAGCTTGCGAGATAAATGTATAGACTTAACGCTATCAAGGAAGTCCCTCACTTCTATTGTGTAGAGCAAATAAGTGGTGTGTGTGGGACTTGCTTGTATCAGGAGGGGCACAAGCCACTTCTGATATGCTGCGATAGCAGCTAATAGTGTTATGAGCAAGTAGCAGAGCGGATTGCGAATATCCGCTTGACTTTATTGTTTTTGGATTTTGGATGAACGGTAAATAAGTAATTTAAAAATATTTTATACAAAGTAAAAAGACTACAATAGATAATAGAAAGGGGCGTTAAATATGCCAATTAAAGTTCAAAATAATCTTCCAGCAAAGAAGATAATGGAAAAAGAAAATATATTTATGATGGACGAAACAAGAGCGGTGTCCCAGGATATAAGACCTTTGTATATCGCAGTTTTGAATTTAATGCCGCTAAAGGAGGAAACAGAAGTCCAGCTTCTTAGAAGTCTTTCAAATACACCACTTCAGGTAGAGATAACATTTCTGACAACAGCGACATATATAGGAACAAATACACCTGCAAGTCATCTTAATGAGTTTTATAAAACATTTGAGGATGTAAAAGATAAAAAATTTGATGGACTTATAATAACAGGAGCACCTATTGAGCATATGGAATATGAAGAGGTTCAATATTGGGATGAACTCACAAAGATAATGGAGTGGTCAAACACAAATGTAACATCAACACTTCATATATGCTGGGGGGCACAAGCGGGACTTTATTATCATTATGGAATACACAAATATATGCTGCCAAAAAAGAAATTTGGAATCTATGAACATATTGTACATCACAGAAAAGAACCACTTTTAAGAGGATTTGATGATGTATTTTATGCACCACATTCAAGACATACAGGGGTAAGTCATGATGAGATAGCTGCATGTGATGAACTAACAGTGCTTGCTGAGTCAGATGAAGCAGGAGAACTTATTTTGGTGTCACATGACGGCAGGAAGATATTTGTTCTAGGGCATCTTGAATATGACAGAATGACACTTGATTCGGAATATAAGAGAGATAAAGCTAAGGGGCTTGATATAGAAGTACCTGAAAACTATTATCCGGATGATGATCCTGAACAGAGACCTAAACTTCGCTGGAGGGGAGCGGCGAATGCTTTGTTTAGTAATTGGTTGAATTATTATGTTTATCAGAATACACCGTATTCGTGGGACTAGAAATGCCGGAAATACGGTGATTTGGGCGGTTTGAGCTTGTCTTTAGGGCATTTGTAAAAAATACAGAAAATTTGAATAAGTCGATATATTTTGTTATAAATTGATATATTTTGGTGTAATTTTGGGTTTGAATTGGTGGTATGCCAAAAATAATTGGTGGTAAAAAATGTGTTAATTTGGTGGGTAAAAGAATGCAGTGGTAAAAACACCAGTACAAATTAAAAAGTATTAAAAGTTTAATATTAGGACATCTGCATAAGCCTATATACTTGTAAAAATATGAGTATATGGGCTTATTTTAGTGTCTTAATTTCAAAGATAAAGAAATAGACATAAAGGGTAATACAAGCTGGATTTAAGCTGTATAAGTGAATTTAAGCCACTATATAGCACAGTATTTGAAATCATGGTTTCATTTGAAGAATTTTAACGAATAGGAGGATTTTTGATGTTTGGAACAGTAACAAGATATTTTAATAATAAAGGATATGGATTTATCCGTGGAGAAGATGGTAATTCATATTTCATCCATAAATCTAAATTGGATGGAGAACATATTGAAAAAGGATATTATGTATTCTTTAGAACATTTGTAAATGATAGAAGTAGTTATAATGCAAAAGATGTAACTGTAATAGATGCAATAGAGAGGAAAAGACAGCATGGCAAGGAGAATTGCTTTAATTCCACTTCCAGAATTATTGCTATTCACAATCATCTCCCCTTTTTTAGTGTACCTTTTTTCTATATGTTTAAATTATAGCACTTATTATCAACTATTTTAACAAATTTTTCTGTATTTAAGAAATTTATTTCACCAATATGGAAATACTAATTGATACACTATCAGTGAAAGTAGGTGATACAGTTGGTGAATATGGGAGAAAAATTACGATCTCTCAGAACTGAGAAGAAATTAACTCAAAAGCAAATAGCAGATAGAATAGGATTAGCCATAAGTGCTGTATCTTCCTATGAATCAGGCAGTCGTTATCCTTCATATGAAGCGTTGATAAAATTGGCTCGTATATTCCATGTATCTACAGATTATCTCTTAGGAATTACTGATAAGAGGAATGTGGATGTTACTGGTCTTGATGATGAATCCGTGGAACTGGTTTCACAGTTAGTAGATAAGTTGAGAAAGTAAGGTGTTCTGATATGGGGTATCTTATTTTACTTTGGACTTACACTAAATTTGGTGTAAGTGCATTGTGTAAATGAGAATTTATATATATATTTAATGTTTAATGTCTTAGGTGGAGTCTGCATCATAAAATCCGGAGATAAATTTATTAGTATTATTTTGTGCCAATCTTCCATTTATCGACAGAATATGATATAATCAATTAATCAGGTTAGAATGTGATAGGGATAGTCTGGTGGTTGAACCTTTTCGGAAACGGAAAG
>NZ_JAHLQE010000115.1 GCF_018918235.1 Eubacterium sp. MSJ-13 | reverse complement strand
CGGCTGAAGGTGCTTTAAATGAATCACACTCTATCCTTCAGAGAATGAGAGAACTTTCGATACAGGCATCAAACGGTACTGAAACAGATGATGATCGTGAAGCAGTACAGAAAGAGATAAGCCAGCTTCAGGAAGAGCTTACAAGAATTTCAAGTACAACAGAGTTTAATACAATGAAACTTTTAGATGGAAGTCAGGGCGGAACTTCATCTACAACAGGTTCAGGACCAAAGTTTGGTGTAATAGATGCTACATTAGATGGTGCACTTGTTACTTCTAATGTAGGAGGAATTAAAGTTGCGACAACAGCAACCTCAGATACAAAAGTTGGTCAGGAAACAGCAGTATGGGATGCTACAGGAAAAACATTAACTTTAAATCTTTCTTTAAATAAGGTTTATACTCAGGATGAGATTGATGGTCTTATAGCAAATGCCAAGCAGGAAGACAGTACAGCAACAGGTGCTCCGGCAGAAGTAAAAGTTACATTGAAGAATGGTATTTTTAATGCAGATGCCGCAACAACAGCAGGAACAGTAACTGCGGCTGGTGTGAAAGCAGTTTCTGATGAGGTAAATGTCGGTGCAGGAGGATTTGTTGGTGCAGATACTATTAAATTTACAGCTAACAAATATGGTGCAGAATTTAATAATACACAATTTCATTTTAAGTTTGATAAGGAAGCTGGAAAAGAAGAGGTAGAAACGGATACGGCAATTTCTATTAGCGCTACTAATGGTGTTACAGCAGGTGAGTATACAATTCATCTTGCAGCTGGAAAAGAATATACAGCTGAGGATTTAGAAGATATTCTTAAAACAGCGGGCTTTGATTTCGATGTGACTTTAAGTGGAGCTAAGCCGGATGAACCAAGTACATTGTTTGCAACAAGTGGAGCTACTACAATTGACGACCTTACAATGGGTGGTGGCACAGCCGGTGCAGGACTTGGAAGTACGAAAGCATTATGGGGTCAGGATGGATATGACGGTTCTTCTTCAGGTTCAGGAATTACACTCCAGATTGGTGCAAATGAAGGTCAGACTATGAGCTTTACTATTGACGATATGAGTGCAAGATCGCTTGGTGTAGATGGAAACAAAGTTGACCTTTCTTCTCAGGATGGAGCCAAGAAAGCTACTTCAACTATTGACGCAGCTATCAAGAAAGTATCAGCTCAGAGAAGTAAACTTGGTGCCGTTCAGAACCGTCTTGAGCATACGATTGCTAACCTTGACGCAGCATCTGAGAATACTCAGACCGCTGAATCTCGTATCCGTGATACAGATATGGCAGAAGAAATGGTTACTTACAGCAAGAATAACATTCTTTCACAGGCAGGACAGTCTATGCTCGCACAGGCTAACCAGTCTAACCAGGGTGTACTTTCACTTCTTCAGTAATAATCTGATGAAATATGGATAGATTTTGCTGGGTTGTTATTGCAGGATTTTTCATATGAAACAAAATAAATCGCTACGGAATATTACATACTATCGTATATTCTGTGGCGATTTTTAACATTATTGTATAAAAATATATTGACGGATAAATTTAACACTATCAAGGAGTCACCCACTTCTACTGCATAGAGCAATAAGTCGGGGTGGGGACTTGCCTGTATCAGCAGAGATACAAGCAATATACAAATAATGCATAAATACAAAAACTAGAATCGCAACCTTTTTCAACACACAGCAAGGATTGGGATATGCTTTCCAGCGAAGAACGTTAGAACATCGTCAGCACTTAGCGGGCGTATTATGCCCGCTTATGTACTGTTACGATGTTCTCCGAGGCGAGAGCCGCTTCTGAGTCGGAAAGCATATCCCAATCCTTGCGTCATATGATTCAAAAATCCCCCAACTTTTATCTTGCTTTTTACCTCCCCATTTGTTATATTTAACTATATAAAAACATAAATTATTTTATTTTTTGTTAAATAGCACAAAAACTTAAAAACACCCGAAAAATTATTTGGAGATATTTGGAGGAAAGTATGAATAAATTCAGTAAAAAGCTTGTGAGTTTAGGCACTTGTATAGCTATATGCAGTACTGCTGTTTTTGCAGGAGGGTGCAGCAGTTCAAAAAGTTCATCAGATGGAGGAGAAATTGACATGGAAGCACTTGAAAAAGAGGAGAAGGAATTAAAACCTGACTATACGGTAAGTTATGATGGCATAAAAACAGCATCTATAAGTGCTGGCGTGAGTGTGCACGATCCTTCTATATTAAAGGTTGACGATACATATTATATTTACGGCTCGCATATGTCTTCGGCTAAATCCACAGACCTCAGAAACTGGACGAGCATCGGTGACGGTTATGATTTGAGCAATCCGGTCTATAAAAATTTCCTGAGTAATGATGAGGCTTTCAAATATGCGGGCGGCGCATTTAGTGCGATACCTACAGATGACAACGGAACTCATGTGTGGGCACCCGATGTAGTATATAATAAGAAGCAGAAGAAATATTTTATGTATTTTTGTACATCATCAACATGGAATGCATCAAATCTCTGTTACGCAACATCAGATTCGCCGGAAGGACCTTTTGAGTGGAAAGGTGCTCTTATTTATTCGGGCTTTACATCTGATACACTCAAAGATACTGATGTACTTGATTATGTCAGCGAGGATTATGCAAAAAAACATTATATAAATGATAAAGGTGGAACCGAGGAGTACAATTATAATGAGTGTCCTAATGCTATTGACCCTACCACATTTTATGATGAGGACGGAAAAATGTGGATGGTATATGGCTCATGGTCAGGTGGAATCTTCCTTCTTGAGATTGATGAGGATACAGGAAAAGTCATTCATCCTAAAGCAGATGAGAAAAACAATGTCGATGCATATTTTGGAAAGAGACTTATAGGCGGTGGTCATGTTGCCATAGAAGGTCCGTGGATAGAATATGACAAAGAAGCCGGATATTATTATCTGTTTGTATCGTATGGTTCACTTGTAAGTAACGGAGGATATCAGATAAGAGTGTTCCGTTCAAAGAAAGTCGATGGCGATTATGTAGATATGAAGGGAAATACTCCAAAGCCTGATTCGGGAGATGAATCATTCTTCGGACTTAAACTTTCAGGAAATTATATGCTGCCAAGTCTTGAAAAAGCATATATGGCAACGGGACATAATTCAGCACTTATCGATACGGACGGAAAAAGATACATTGTAAACCACACAAGATTTGATGACGGCACAGAGGCACATGAACCAAGAGTCCATCAGTATCTTTTAAATGAAGACGGATGGCCATGCATGCTTCCTTATGCGACAGACGGTGAGACAGTTTCCGAAAAAGGTTATGATAAGGAAAAGATCATCGGAGAATATTATGTTGTAGATCAGGATACTACAGTTGATGGAAATATTGCAGAGCCGTTCAAACTTATCTTTACCGATAAAGGCAGCGTATTCGGAAAAGACATAAAGGGAATATGGACAGTCAAAGACGGTACATATTATGTGACCATAAAATATGGTGATGATGAGTTTAAGGGTGTATTCTGTGAGATGAATGACGAAGCCGGAACAAAATGTATGACATTCTCGGCTGTAAGCAAAAACAAGAGCCTTTGGGGTGTCAGATATTATAAATAGAGGATTCATAATATTTAAAGTGGTAAATAGATTAAGCAGCTTTATTGGTCGATACAACTTGATAAAATTTATGTATATGTTTTGGCTTATAAAGTTGTTATAAGATAGTCAGTGATTATCGGGAAGACGATTTCAAGGGAGGATTAACGATGGCAAAAAAAATGGATGCAAAGTTAAAAAGGCAGATAATAGATGTAAGTAAGAGCGTAGCAGCCTGGGTGCTCGTGACAGCGGCATCATTTGGGTACTGGCTTGTCGTACTGCTTATTGCCTCACTTGTGCTTCTGAATGTATGGCATGTAACATTTGATTCGATACTCAGATACTCATTTGTTCTTATGATAATAACATCAGTCGTTTATCTTGGAATGCAGATAAGAAAATGGGTGAGATGAGGTTAAGACTAATATAGCTTTCATGTTATGCCTTAAATATAAATACAGTAAAAAAATCTCAAATTTAAAATAATTTGGGATTTTTTTATTCTCAATTTTTTTATTAAATTTTAATTATTGAGATAATTGTAAACTAAAATGAATTTTGTTTAGTAGTTTCTAAAATTTTTTTTTGAAACAAATTAGTAAATTGTATTGTGCAAGGTGTATTAAGAAAGATACTGCTATCAGGTGGTTTTTATGTGCATATTGCTAAAAAGTGACTGAAATTTGTTATTAAGGTGAAAGAAATATACAACAATTTGACTATAATTGGCATTGACTTTTGTTCAAAATAATAGTAATATAAAATAAACTAAAGTAATTTATGAAAACATAAAAATACTTGAGCAAGAATTCTTGAAGGAGGAAGTTATGCGGCACAGAAAAATTGGAGGTAAGTTTAAGAAGACAGTCGCTGTTGGTTTGATAGTGTCTATGGCATTAGGCTCTGCAACACTTAGAAGTTTTGCCAAAGATGTGACAGATGACACATCAAAGACTACATCTGAATCTGACAGTTCAGATAAGAAAGAATCATCAGTGACTTCTGAGGAGTATTCCAGCGAGAGAATAGCTACTATCTATTCAAACATAAGCAAGGGATATACAGCCTCAGATTATACCGGCGATCCGGTGACTGTTTCAGAAGAAGATTCAGTTACGGCGGGCGGTAAGAAATACCTTACGACTAATGTTAAAGGGTATGAAAAGAGCAGTAAAGTTCTTGATTTAAAGAGCGGCAACAAAGTTACACTTGATTTTGATGTTCCGGAGGATGGTCTTTATTATATGAATTTTGATTATCTTTCATATGATGATTCGATTCTTCCGGTGTCAATGAAGATGAAAGTTGATGGAAAGTATCCGTTTTATGAATGTCGAAGCCTTGAGTTTGAGACGACATGGAAACTCAGTGATGAGCCTGCATACGACAGATATGACAATGAGACAGTTACTATTCCAAATAAGCAGATTCAGTGGGAGAGCAAGTATCTGATGGATTCAAGTTATCGTCACTCAGATCCGCTTAAAGTTCAGCTTACAAAAGGAAAACATTCGATTGAACTCAGTGTTGACGAGGGAACTTTCCTTTTAGGAAATATTTCACTTGAAGCACCTGCATCAGTTGAAGAGTACAGTGGTTCTTCTGACAAGGCTGATGGAAACGAGCTTATCACCATTCAGGGTGAGGATTACACGACAACGAACAGTTCTTCTATCCATGGTGTTGCCGAGTATGATACGAGTGTTGATCCATATCAGGCAAAAGATACAGTGTTAAATACACTTGATTCTGATTCGTTTAATACAGCAGGTCAGAGAGTATCGTATGAATTTGATGTTAAGGTAGCAGGAAACTATAAGATAGCAGCAAATTACCGTCAGTCAGAAAAAACTGATTTCCCGGTATTCTGTGATGTTGAGATTGATGGAAAAGTTCCAAACAGTGCATTTAAGGATTACAGCATGGCTTATACTACAAAATATAAGACAACTACAATGCAGGATTCAAAGGGCGAAGATTTAACTGTACATCTTGAGGAAGGAAAGCACACGATCTCATACACAATAAGCATGAATCCTATTTCATATATTATGGAAGAAATAGATGAAGTCATGTCGGATGTAAATGACCTTGCACTTGAGATTACAAAGGTTGCCGGTACAAATGCAGATAAGTATCGTGACCTTAAACTTTCAAAGTATATTCCAAATTTGGAAAAGACACTTTATGCATATTCAGACAGACTTACAGAACTTGAAAAGAGTGCGATAAAATGGAGTGAAAGTGATAAGAACGTAGCCGTTATGTCATCACTTCTTATCGCAGCAAAGCAGTTAAAGAGTTTGGCAGACAGCCCTGATTCAATACCTTACCGTATAGCAGAGTTATCAACAAGTTCAAACTCAGTAAACCATTATCTTGCAACTACGATCGATAACCTTATCGCAAATGATCTTGCCATCGACCGTATTTACATTTATCAGGATGGAGCAAAGCTTCCGTCTAAACCGGGATTTTTTAAATCATGTGCGATGAGCATATCAAGATTTGCTGCATCATTTACTGATCAGGCTTATTCGACAAAGAATACGAACAGTGACCATATTCAGGTATGGGTAAACCGTTCAAGCCAGTATGTACAGATAATGCAGAAGATGATCGATGAAAAGTTCACACCAAAGACAGGAATCAATGTTGATATAAGTATCATGCCTGACCAGTATAAACTCGTACTTTCAAATTCATCGGGAAATGCACCTGATGTTGCGACAGGTATAAACTATACGATACCTTATGAACTTGGTATCAGAGGTGCTCTTGTAAATATGGCACAGTATGATGACTTTAAGGAGTCTACAGATGGCTATGAGCCGGGATTCTTTATGACAGGTTCTATCAACGATGGTATTTATTCAATGCCTGAGACAATGAACTTCTGGGTACTGTTCTACAGGTCAGATGTTCTTGAAAAACTTAATCTTGAAGTTCCACAGACAATGGATGATGTAATAGACATGCTTCCTAAACTTCAGATGAGAGGTTTGAACTTCTATTATCCGACAGCAGGTATGACTCTTATGAGAAATTTCCATGGCACTACACCTCTTATCGTGCAGAACGGTGGTTCACTTTACGCTAAGACAGCAGCAGAGGGTACAGCACTTGGAAATGAGAAGTCAGTAAACGGATTTACAAAACTTACGGATTTGTTTACGGTTTACAATATGCCTGTAAATGTTGATAACTTCTATCAGCATTTCAGAAACGGTGATATGCCTATCGGTATCGCTGATTATGCAACATTCAACATGCTTACTAATGCAGCTCCTGAACTTTCAAGCTCATGGAAGGTTGCCCTTATCCCTGGTACTAAGCAGTCAGATGGAACTATCGACCGTTCAGTCTGCGGATGTGCTGAGAGCAGCGTAATCTTCAAGAGCAATGACGAGAGACAGAAGAAGGCATGGGAATTTGTTAAGTGGTGGTCATCAACAGAGACACAGGCTGAGTTTGGACAGACTATACAGATCACATATGGTGATGAGTACATCTGGCCTACAGCAAATACAAAAGCATTTGCACAGCTTCCTATAAATGCTGATACAAAGAAAGTTGTTGAACAGACAGCAAAGAATGTTAAGGACGTTGCGAGAGTTCCGGGTACATATCTTCTCGAGCGAGAGATGAGTAATACATTCAATGATATTGCTGTAAACGGTGACAATGAACAGACGCGTATAGACAAAGCGGTTAAGACCGTAAACCACGAGTTTGACAGAAAACTTGAGGAATTTGGATATAGTGACAGTAATGGCAAAGTAATAAAAGATTATAATATTCCGACTTATGAATCTGTGAAGAAGCTGCTTGGCAGAACAGATAGTGATGAATAATATGATCGGAGGGATGAGAAAGAATATGGCTAACGAAAATACAGAAAAATCAGTTAGAAAGCCCGGTAAAAAGAAAACCGGCATTAGAAAAAGAGAAAATTCAAATACAAACGGTTATCTCTTTATGCTGCCATATGCTCTTATGTTTGTGGTATTTATATTACTTCCGACAGTGTTGGCGGTTGTACTTTCATTCACAAACTTTAATGCGATTCAGTTCCCGAAATTTGTAGGATTTTTGAATTACATTACACTTATTACAAGTGATGAAGTATTTATGCAGTATGTATTGCCAAATACAGTATTGTATGCGGTTGTTGTAGGTATCGGAGGATATATATTATCCTTCGTGCTTGCATGGGCACTTTGTAACCTTACAAAAGTTCCAAGAACGATATTTGCCCTTATCTTATACTCACCAAGTATGACGGCAGGTGTTGCGATGACAGTTCTTTGGAAGGTTATCTTCTCAGGAGACCAGACAGGTCTTTTAAATGCATGGCTTATGAATCTTGGTCTTATCGACGAACCTATCATATGGCTTGTAAATACTAAATACCTCTTACCTATAGTTATCATCATAGGTCTCTGGTCATCAATGGGTGTAGGTTTCCTCTCAATGATAGCAGGTATCTTAAACTCAAACGAGGAGCTTTATGAGGCAGCAGCTATTGACGGAATCAAGAACCGTTTTCAGGAAATGATATACATAACTATTCCACAGATGAAACCACAGATGTTGTTCGCTGCGGTTATGGCTATCGTAAATGCTTTCCAGAACGGACTTATATCTACACAGCTTACAGGTAACCCTTCACCGGGATATGCGGCACAGCTTATCGTAAACCATATAGAAGATTACGGTTTCCTTAGATATGAGATGGGTTATGCAGCAGCAGTTTCAGTTGTATTGTTGTTGATCGTACAGATCTTCTCGAAAGCGGCAAATGCACTTTTGACGGAGAAAGACGATTTTTAAAAGAGGAGGAAAAAAGAAATGGCATATAAAGGCAAAAGAATTAATCCTCAGAAGTTTGAAAGAGGACAGATCAAGATTATCGCCATATTATTACCTCTCGTAATATTCATGGCATTACCAATCGTGTTTATCGCAAACCATGCGTTTAAGCCTATGGATGAGTTGTTTGCATTCCCACCTACATTCTTTGTAAAAAATGCGACACTTGAAAACTTTACAAAATTGATAAAATTCAGCCGTACGGCAGGTGTACCACTCAGCCGTTATGTATTTAACAGTTTGCTTGTTACAGGTCTTACTGTAGGATTATCACTTCTGTTTACGACATTCGCTGCCTTTGCACTTGCAAAATTAAAATTCAAGGGCAGACAGCTTATGATGGATATCAACCAGCTTGCATTGATGTTCGTTGCAACAGCAGTTCTTATACCAAGATACCTTGTTATCTGTAAAGTAGGACTTATCGACAGTATATGGGCACATATCTTGCCACTGCTTGCTTATCCTGTAGCACTTTTCCTTGTTAAGCAGTTCGTTGAGCAGGTTCCTGACTCACTTATCGAAGCAGCTTACATAGACGGTGCGACAGACTTTACGGTTTACAGAAAGATTATCATCCCGATGATAAAGCCGGCTATAGCAACAGCAGCAATCCTTGTTTTCCAGCAGGTATGGGTAAACATGGAAACATCAAACTACTATGTAAATGATGACAGTATGAAAACATTGACATTCTATATGAACTCGCTTGTCAATGTAAATAACACAGTATCCGGTCAGGGTATGGCGGCGGCAGCCTCACTTATATTGTTTGTTCCTAACCTCGTGTTGTTTATCATACTTCAGAATAATGTCATGAATACAATGGCACATTCAGGTATCAAGTAAAATGCAGCTAGAGGAGGAGAAGGAACAGACATTATGAAAAAGAATAATAAATTATTTAAAATTGTTTCTGTATTGCTCTTAGCATTCGTTATAACGCTGACTTCCGGAGCTGGTTCTGCATTAGTATCCGCAGAAACACCATACCGTACATTTACTAATGACGGTTATGGAAGAACGATGGAAACCCAGACAGCGTACCTTGCAAAAAAGACACTCATAAAGTTCGGTGAAGAATTTATGAGCAACCCGAGTGACATGTACATTACAGAGGACGGCACGATGTATGTAGCCGACACCGGAAATGGAAGAATTCTGGTTGGTACAGCAGATGGAAAATTATTGAAAATTATCGGTAAAGGAAAGTTAAAAACTCCTACAGGAGTATTTGTAACTGAAAATAAAAATATTTATGTAGCCGATAGAGATGGAAAAGCAGTTTATGTTTTTGACCAGAAAGGAAAGGTCATAAACAAATATACAAAACCAGATAGCCCGCTTTATGGTGACGGACTCGATTTCCTTCCACAGAAGCTGGTAGTAAACGATGCAGGTGTTATGTATATCGTATGTCAGTCAAATACAAACGGTATCGTTGAGATTTCACCAGAAGAAGGTGGAACATTCCTTGGATACTTTGGTACAAACTATGCGTCAGTAAGCCTTCAGACGATAATCTACCGTGCTATCCTTACTGATGAGCAGAGAGCAAAGATGGTAAGTAATATGCCGTCAACACCTGATAACCTTTCGATTGATTCAAAAGGTCTTATCTACACAGTAACGCGTGGTGATGAAAATCTTACTCTTAAAAGACTTAATATCGCAGGTACAAACCTTATCAAAAGCGGTGTAGATGACTATGATGAATCACCGGCAGCAGTTACGACAGGTAACCATGATAACATCTATGTAGCATCATCACAGGGTTATATCTATGAGTACAATAAACAGGGTGAACTCCTTTATGTATTTGCAGGTACTGATGATGGTACACAGCGAGTAGGTCTTTCTACACAGGTTACAAGTATTCAGGTAGATTCAAAAGACAATATTTATATTCTTGATTCTGATAAGAAACAGATTCAGGTATATGAGCCTTCAGAGTTTACACAGCTTTTACATAATGCACTTTACCTCTACTCAAAAGGTCATTACACAGAGAGCAAAAAGCCTTTACAGCAGGTTCTTCAGATGAACAGCATGTTTGACTATGCAAACAAGGCTATGGGACGTGCATATTTTCAGGAAGAAAATTACAAGATGGCACTTAAATATGCCAAACTTGCAAAAGATTATGAAGGATATTCAGATGCTTTCTGGGAGATAAGAAATGAATGGCTGAAAAATAATATCGTAGCTGCACTTATCTTAATAGTTGCGATATGGGCGTTATATAAGGTCGTTAAGGTGCTTGATCAGAAGAAAGCGATTCTTGCAAAGCCAAAAGCAGCTATGGCAAAATTCAAGGAAAACAAATTTGTTTCTAATGTATATTATGCTAAATATTATATGAAGCATCCTATAGATGGTTCGTACGGAATAGCGAGAGAAGGCAGGGCATCATGGTCTGCACCGTCATTTATACTTTTGATATTTATGATAGAATATGTTATCAATAAATATCTGTGTGGATTCTTACAGAAGACTATAAGAGAAGGAAGATACGAGATCTTCTCTGATATAGGAAAGATTATTATTGTAATGTTAGCGGTTACACTTTGTAACTATCTTGTATGTACTATCAATGAAGGTGAAGGTACGGTAAAGAAGATTTACACATACTTCTGCTATTCACTTCTTCCATATGTAGTATATATACCGTTTAGCTTTATTTTGTCACATATACTTACGACAAACGAGCAGTTCCTTATCACTCTGCTTAATTATGTTATCGTAGGATGGGTAGTAGTTCTCATAATACTTGGTATAAAAGAAGTAAATAACTACACGGCAAAAGAAACAGCAAAGATCATATTTATAACGATATTTACGATTTTAATTATGGCACTCCTCATATTCATAATTTATGTATTATGGGCTCAGGTATTTGAGTTTATCAGTGCTGTATTTGGAGAGGTGGTGTACCGATTTGGCTAAGAATAAGAAAAAAATTATAGCAATACTTAGTGCATTGGCGCTTATAGTTACGGCAGTACCGGTTATCTCACACGCAACAGGCGTTGATTCAGACAACGATGCGACATCGGAGTCAACGGATGCAGCAGGCTCATCTGATGCTTCATCTGAAAAGAAAGAGGAAGATACGAATCAGGTCAAGGATGATGGAGAAGTCGTCCAAGATGGTGCTGTAGGTAAGGTTGACAAGTCAAAATGGGTAACACTTAAAGATTACAAGCTTGTTGCCGAGAACGACACTTACAAAATGTATTTATATGAGCCTCGTCTTTCCATAATGCTTCAAAATAAGAAGACAGGAAAGATAATGGAATCTACACTCAGCGATGAGAAGGATGATGGTAACAGTAACAGTATATGGAATGGTTATATGAAATCAGGTATTGTAATCAATGCTATCAAAGATGCAAAGAACACATATCAGGTTGACCTTGTAAACAATTCTAATACAATAAATGTAAATGAGGAATCTGATGGATTTACGGCTGATATCTACTTTGATGAATATCAGTTCGGTCTCTCAGTAAGCGTTAAACTTGACGGTGAGGATCTTGTAGTATCAGTTCCTGACAAATCGATCAAAGAGGACGCAGAAGGAATTTATATTTCCACTATAAGTTTATTCCCACTTATGGGTTATACATACCTTGATGATGAACAGGGCTATATGCTTATACCTGATGGAAATGGAGCACTTATCAATCTTGACAATAAAGAGGGAAGATACACTACAGGATTTTCCCAGAACATTTACGGAAACGATGCAGGATTTGACGATTCTGAGGTAAAGACATATCTCTGGGATAAGATAGATATGATCGAGGATACAAACGAAGTTATAGCGCCTATCTTTGGTATGGCTCATACAAGGGAGAAGCTTGGATATATCGCGGTAGTAGAAAGCGGTGACAAGCGTGCAAGCATTGAGGCTCATCCAAATGGAGTTATGGTAAATTACAATCGTTGTTTCGCAAAATTTAAGTTAAGAGATATTTATGTACAGCCTCTTAACAACTCAAATTCAGGAACGATCACAAAAGCAGAAGAAAAGCGTACACACATGGATATGACAGTAAGATACATGATGCTTTCAGGTGATGATGCAAATTATTCTGCAATGGCAACAAGATACCGTAACTATCTCCTTGAAAAAGGACTTGTCACAAAGAAGGATGACTCTTACAACACAAGAGTTGATTTCCTTGGAACAGACAGAGAGGAGTTCCTTATCGGAACTAAGGCTGTCACAATGACAACTACAGACAATATTTCAGAGATATTTGGTGAGTTAAAGAAGAAAGGTGTTTCAAGTCTTATCTCAATGTACAAGGGATGGCAGAAAGGCGGACTTTACAATGTGCCTATCACAAAGTATAAGGCTGACAGACACATCGGAGGAACATCTAAGCTTACAAGTCTTATAAAAGATTCAGCAAAAGATAATTATCAGCTGTATCTTTACAATGATGCTTTAAGGCTTAATCCTTCTACAAACAAAATGACATATGACATGATAAAGCAGGTGAACAAGAGAACTTTCAAAGAGGAAGAAAAGAAGGAAGTTTATGATACTTTCTATTATCTTATACCATCGAAAGCAAATGCTGATCTAAAGAAGTTTGTATCATCATATACAGATGATGGTGTTAAGAATCTTGCAGTAGCAGGACTTAGCAATACGATCTTTTCATACAGCTTAAAAGGAAAATATTATACAAGATGCAATACAGCAGAGGATAATGAAAAACTTATAGATGATATTGCAAAGAGTACTAATCTTGTACTTGAACAGCCTGTAGCTTATCTCTGGAAAGATACAAATGCTTTCCTTGATATGCCTCTTGGTTCATCAGATTATATGTATGTTGATGAGGAAGTACCTTTTATCTCAATGGTACTCAAGGGAATAATTCCTATGTATTCAAATTATGTAAACTTTGAAGCTAACAAACAGGAATTCCTCTTACAGATGGTTGAAGCTGGTGTATACCCTTCATTCTATGTAACTTATGAAAACTCATCAGACCTTATCTACACAAACTCATCAGATCTTTACAGTACAGAGTACAAGACATACAAAGATACTATTGCTGAGTATGATAAGGATTTAAGAGAAGTCAACGAACTCACAAAGGGTTCAACAATTAAGAGTCATGAGAAACTTAAAAACGGAGTTACGGTTGTAACTTATGACAACGGCGTAAAGATTTTTGTGAACTATACAGAAGTTTCAAGAACGGTAGACGGAGTTAAAGTTGGACCTATGTCATATTCATATAAGGCAGGTGAGACGAATGAGTGAAGAGATGAGTAAGAAGAAAAAATTGACAAAAGAAGAAAAGCAGCAGTTAAAACAGCTTAAAAAGAGTGCAAAACCTGGAAAACTCGCTAAGAGAGATGCGATTACGGGAATACTCTTTATATCTCCTTGGATAGTCGGAGCACTTTTATTCCTTGCTTACCCATTGATCACATCATTCAGGTATGCATTAAATAATATCCGTATCACTCCAATGGGAATGAACTTTACATTTGTAGGTTATGGAAACTTTACACAGATACTTTTATCAGAGTCAGATTTCCTTACGACACTGATAGACTATGTGGTATCAACGATAATCTCAGTACCTATCATCGTAGTATTTGCACTTATAATTTCTATGATGCTTAACCAGAAGATAAAAGGAAAAGGATTTTTCAGACTTATCTTTTTCCTTCCGGTTATCATAGTAAGTGGTCCTATCCTTGGAATGTTAAATGCTCAGGGAGCAGGAAGTATCACATCTATTGATACACAGGCTATCACGGAAGCAATTAAAGGATTTTTACCGACAGCACTTGCAACACCTATCTCAGATCTTTTTGAGAATATGGTAACGATCCTCTGGTATTCAGGTGTACAGATACTTATCTTCCTCTCAGCATTGCAGAAGATTGACAGGGCAATGTATGAGGCAGCCAAGATTGACGGTGGTTCAGGCTGGGAGTGTTTCTGGAAGATAACACTTCCAAACATCAAACCGATGATACTTTTGAACCTTGTTTACACTATAGTATTTATCTCAAACAACGATCAGAACTCGATAATAGGACTGATAAAAGATGCCATGTTTTCAGGAACAGAGGAAAAAGGATATGGATATGCATCAGCAATGGCATGGCTGTATTCACTTGTAGTTCTTCTTATAGTAGGTCTGTTCTCACTCGTATTCTTTGCTAAGAAGGATGTATATGAGAAACAGGTTAAGAGAGCTAAGAAGGCACATAAGAAAGAACAGCGCCAGCTTAAGAAGATAGAAAGGAGGAGCGCAAGAAATGCTAAAAAGAACGCAAAAGCAGCAGCCTAGCGGGGCAGCACAGGCAGTAGTATCAACACAGCCAAGATTCACAAAAGAAAAAGTCCGTAAATTCCTTTTAGGCTCAAAGGAAAGGGAAGGATTTTTAAAGGTATTTGTAATATATGCACTCCTCATCTGTATCGGATTCATATACATTTATCCGATTCTTTATATGGTGAGCCAGAGCTTTATGACACTTGATGACCTGCTTGATTCTTCTATCAACTGGATTCCATCAAAACTTAATTTAGATAACTATAAACAGGCAGCACAGAGTATGGACTTCTGGAAGTCTTTTGGACAGAGTATCATTATTGCTGGAGCACCTACGCTCTGTAACCTTCTTTCTTGTTCTGTTATCGGATACGGACTCGCACGTTTTGAGTTCCCTGGAAAGAAAGTAGTACTTGCAATTATCATCTTTACCTTTATACTTCCAAGTCAGGTTACAATGATTCCTACATATGTGCTTTACTCAAATATGGGTATCCTTGGAACAATCTGGTCATTTGTACTTCCTGCACTTTTAGGTATGGGAATAAATGCACCGATATTTATCCTGATATTCTGGCAGTTCTTCAGACAGGTGCCAAAGGTACTTATCGAAGCAGCTCAGATAGATGGAGC
Organism: Eubacterium sp. MSJ-13; assembly: GCF_018918235.1. GTDB lineage: Bacteria > Bacillota > Clostridia > Lachnospirales > Lachnospiraceae > Butyribacter. Next base: position 20,222 of record NZ_JAHLQE010000115.1, on the reverse strand, counting down.
AGGATATCTGAAATCATTCTTCAGAATCTCACTCCCATCAGCATCACCAGCTATCATCACAGTATCTCTTTTCTCTTTTGTATGGTACTGGAATGAATCATACCTTACACAGATGTATGTATCAGGTGTTACAACAAAATCAGGCTGGTCATCACTTGTAATCAAACTGGGTGACTTCGCTTCAAATTATTCAGAATATGCACAGACAGCTACAACAGCAGTAACGAGCATAAATGAATCTATCAACATGGCAGGAACAATGCTCAGTATCCTTCCGCTTCTCGTAATGTACTTTGTCCTTCAGAGATACTTTGTTGAGAGTATTGACAGAACAGGTATTACGGGTGAATAAAGCGCGAAGAGTACTTCTAGAGGCTGCGAAGTACGCAGCCAAAGAAGTACTAACTTCGCACAGAAAAACGCAAAAACAGAATTTATTTTGTATTCAAGTTTTTTTGCTCGAATTAAGTGAAAAGTAAAAAACCACTAACGCAGAGTTTTGTGTTGGTGGTTTTTTTGTATTTTCTGTGAATAAAGATGTATAAATTGTAAATGGATTCATAAAAAGTTAAAATATTTCACAAAAAACTATAGCAATTGTGAAAAAAGTGTGATATAATGGACAACAACAAGGGAGATACAAGATATCGAATTTTTAAGGAGGATTATTATGAGGAAAAAACTTATGGCACTTCTGCTTGCTGCGTCTATGGTTGTAGGTCTGACAGCATGTGGAGGTAACAAGAACAGTGGCACTTCATCGAATAGTGCGGCAAAGGTTTCCAACGAGTACGATGAACAGGAAATCAATGGAATCAAGTACAAAAAAGCAAAGGATATCACAAGTGACAATATCGAACTTACATATTATCACTTCGATCAGGATGAGACAGTTAAGTATCTTGCAGACCGTTTTATGAAAATTTATCCAAACATTAAGGTAAATGTTAAATATCAGCAGGTATCTAAGTACAATGATTCATTGCTTACAATGGTATCAAACAAGGAAGCTCCTGATGTAATCATGTTCTCAGATGCAGATTTCGCGCTTACAAACATGCTTGTACAGGATATTTCACCATACTGGAACTCAGATGAGGAGACAAAGGAAGTTGCATCAACAGTTAATGACTGCGGACTCGGATGTTACGGAACAGATAAGAGATACGCAGTACCTGTTAAGTTCTTCCCTGGTGTTATGTACATTGACAGAAATGTGTTATCAACGCTTAATGTTAAAGCACCTTCAAGAAACTGGACATGGGATGACATGATCAAGCTCATCAAAGATACTACAGTTAAGAAGTCATCAGACGGTATGGCTTATTATGGATGTGGTTACTACAACAGACTTGATTCATACTATGGAATCGCTGCTAAGCAGACAGTACAGGGTGAATTTGGTTTCGATGGAACACAGTTTGACCTTTCAGCATGGGCTAAAGGTGAGCAGCAGTTTGCTGAACTTAAACAGGGCGGATATATCGCACCTCAGACACAGACACTTGATATGGAGAACTGGATGGGATCTGCTGATGCATGGTGTGGAGCTTCAAGCCATGTAGCACTCTTTACAGAAGCATTCTGGACATATCAGGGAACATGGGCTACAGATGCATTCAAGAAATACAACCTTGATATCGTACCTTATGTAATTCCAGCAGTAAGCAAAGAGGATGCATCAAAAGATCATCACTCAATCGCAACTATCGACTTTGGTGGTGTTACAACATCTTGTAAATATCCTCGTGAAGCATATGAACTTCTTAAATTCATGAGCTTTGGACAGGACGGATGGAAGACAAGAATCGAGCTTTACAATGACGAGAGTAAGAAAAACTCATCAGGACTTGCACTTAAATATGATGTAATGCCAGCACCTATCACAACTAACTCAGACATCTGGAATGATTACATCAAGATGTACTGCAAAGGTATGGATGATGAGCATGTTAAACTTTGGAAACAGTATTTCGCAAGCTGCATGCAGCCAATCCCATACGGCTGGACAAGTATCGCAGGATACTGGAACTACTGTAATGAATACTTCAACAAGATTGATATTCATACTAAAGTTGACAGTGGAGAGAAGAAAGCTGCTGACTATGTAGACGAGGCAACTTCAAAGGCTAACTACTATCATGCAAAAGCAATGCTTAAATATTTCGGAAAGAGCGGATATGATGTACTCTCAGATGAAGATATTGCTAAGTATGAGAAGATGGAAAAAGAAAATAAATAGTTGACCGGACTGAAACAAGCGGATATATCTTAAACGGAAGTTTAAGAAAATGATAAAAGATAATGGGAGATACCTATTCTGGGTGTCTCCCATTTATTTTGTTCTTTGTGATATGATTTTTGGCTCAAAAGGCATTTTGTCTTAAGCTGATGCCACGGCTGTTGTATTGATATCTGCTTTTTGAGTTTTGCATAAAAATTTCTCTGATATATATTTGTATGTAAATAGATATAAATTTATCAAAAAAAATAACAAAAACTGTTGTAAAATATTATAAATTGAGGTATAATTTAATTGATATTAAAATATTTTAGTAAAAAGTAAACTTAAAAAGGAAAAGGAGAAAACGAATGGCAGAGAATATGGAAATTAAATACAATGAACCGTGGATATTGCAGAGAGCTGATCCATTTGTATGTAAAAAAGACGGATGGTATTATTTTACTGCGTCAATACCAAGTTATGATTGTATAGCACTTAGGCGTTCAAAGACACTTAATGGTCTTAAAGATGCGGAAGAAGTTGTTGTTTGGAAGAAGCATGAGAGTGGAATCATGAGTAAACATATCTGGGCTCCTGAACTTCATTACCTTTTCGGAAAATGGTATATTTATTTTGCGGCAGGTGAAGTAGATGATATATGGAATATCCGTCCATATGTGCTTGAGTGTCAGGGAGCTGATCCTATCAATGATGAATGGATAGAGAAAGGCAAGATGCAGAGGGCCGATGATGATATATTCTCATTTGAAGCATTTTCACTTGATGCTACTATATTTGAAAATAAAGGAAAATATTACTATGTATGGGCTGAAAAAGTAAGCGTTGGTCCACAGATCTCAAATCTCTATATTGCTGAGATGGAATCAGGATATAAACTTAAGACAGTTCAGGTACTTCTCACAACACCTGATTATGATTGGGAGCGTCATGGTTTCTGGGTAAATGAAGGACCGGCAGTCATCAAGCATGGCGGAAAACTGTTCCTCACATATTCAGCAAGTGACACAGGTGTAAATTATTGTATGGGTATGCTTACCGCTGACGAAGATTCAGATGTACTTGATCCATTGTCTTGGAAGAAGGAGAGATATCCTGTACTCAAGACAAATGAGGAACTTGAGATATACGGACCGGGACACAACTCATTTACTGTCGATGAGGACGGAAATGATGTCATGGTATACCATGCAAGAAAAGAAGCCGAGATAGAAGGAGATCCTCTCTACAATCCTAACAGACATGCGATGCTTATGAAGGTTCGCTGGGATGAGGATGGAAGACCGGTATTTTCTTACAAAGACTGATTGAATAGTCGATTTTAATTTGTAATTTATAAGTAGTATACGCCATTTGTCATATAGATGTTTTGGTGAAATTAAGGTGTCAAACACTCAGTTTCGTCAGATATGAGCATACGACATTTGGCGTGTTGTATATAAAAATAAAAAAGAAAGGGAGATTGAAATGGCAAAACTTATTATTAACGAGAACAAAGAATTAAGCACGATAGAGCCGGAAATCTACGGTCACTTTTCAGAGCATCTCGGAAGATGTATCTATGAGGGAATCTATGTTGGAGAAAACTCTGACATACCTAATGTAAACGGTATGCGTACAGATGTAGTTGAGGCATTAAAGGAACTTAAAGTACCGATGCTTCGCTGGCCGGGTGGTTGCTTTGCAGATGAGTATCACTGGAAAGATGGTATCGGACCAAAAGAGACTAGAAAGAAAATGATAAACACACATTGGGGTGGTGTTGTTGAGGACAACAGTTTCGGAACGCATGAGTTTATGGAACTTTGCCGTCAGATAGGCTGTAAGACTTATGTAAACGGAAATCTTGGAAGCGGAACGGTTCAGGAGATGTCAGAATGGGTTGAATATATGACATTCAATGGCGTATCACCTATGGCAGACCTTAGAAAAGAAAATGGTCACGAGGAACCGTGGAAGGTTGATTTCTTTGGTGTAGGTAACGAAAACTGGGGCTGCGGCGGAAATATGACACCTGAGTACTACGGAAATGAGTACCGCCGTTATCAGACATATGTTAGAAATTATGATCCTGAAAAACCTATAAAAAAGGTTTGCTGTGGTGCAAATGTTGATGATTATTTCTGGACAGAGGGTGTTATGAAGACATGTTTCAGCCATGCAGAGTGGGCACATGGATTTATGGACTACCTGTCACTTCATTATTATGTACATCCGGAAGGATGGGAGATAAAGGGAAGTTCGACGGACTTTGACGGTGAAGTATGGTATAAGACGCTTAACAAGGCACTTCATATGGACGAACTTATCACAAGACATGGAACTATCATGGATAAGTATGATCCTGAGAAGAAAGTAGGAATGTGTGTTGATGAGTGGGGAGCATGGTATACCTGTGAGCCGGGAACAAATCCGGGATTTTTATATCAGCAGAACACTGTAAGGGATGCACTTATAGCAGGAATCACACTCAATATCTTCAATAAGCACAGCGACAGAGTTAAGATAGCAGCACTTGCACAGATGGTAAATGTACTTCAGTCAGTTCTTCTCACAGAGGGTGACAAGATGATAAAGACACCTACATACCATGTAATGCATATGTACAGACATCATCAGGGGGCAAAACTTCTTGAGAGCAGTGTGACAGGAATAGATGAAATCGGACCTGATGAATGGAAAGTTCCAAAGGTAACAGAGTCTGTATCAAAAGATAAAGACGGTGTTATCACTATCACGCTTAATAATCTTTCAATCGAAGCAGCAGAGGAAGTGGAGATACAGCTTGCAAACGGTGAGTATAAAGTGGTAGAGTCACGCATAGTAACAAACAGTGATATGCATGCACATAATACATTTGAAGCACCTGAGGAAGTAGTAGAGAAAGACTTTACTGATTATGAAGTTAAAAACGGAAATATCGTAGTAAAACTTCCTGTAAATTCAGTAGTAGAGATAAGACTTCAGAAATAAAAATAAATAGACTACAAATAAAAATGTACTGTATTGGGGCTGTCGCACGAAGCACTATTCATACAATATGTAGATAATAAATCTGTTATTAATATCTACATATTGTATAGATTATACTTAATGCGACAGCCCCGACAGTACATTTCTTATATATGGGAAAAGAGGAATATTATGGCACATATATGTAAAAAATGTTTTCTGCGTGAAATGGCGGAAGAAGATGCAAAAATGATAGAGAAGTATAAGAATGGTATTAAGAAGATTGACCGGGTATCTGAGGAGAAGTATGAGGAAAGACTTGCGGTCTGCAGGGAGTGTGATCTTCTTAATGCAGGGACTTGTGGGGCGTGTGGGTGTTATGTGGAACTTAGAGCTGCGGCGAAGGTGGGGAGGTGTCCGCATAAATTTTGGTAGGGGGGATTTTGCTTGGGGAAGTGACGACAAACAGGGCTTATATATGTTCTTAGGCGGCACGCTTGCGCTATACAAACACGCAGCGGTACTAACGCACCTAAATACGGTGCGTAAGTGCCGGCGAGTTTGAAAATGCCGCTTGCAGAACATATATAAACCCTGTTTGTCTGTGTATCGAAATTATGTAAAAGAAAAAATCAATGATGTATTTGAAGTAATGTCGTGTTGGTACTATATATCCAATACGGCTGTTTTTTTGTGTGTTTTAAAGAAAAATGTGAGGAATTTTTAAAGATGTTAATTGGTGGGACTGAAATGCCGTAAAAAAAATACGGTATAGCTTGCGAAAAATTACGCATAATAATATAATATGAGTAAGAAAGGGTGTGTTGCTATGTTAAGAAGGTTCAGCGTTGAAAATTTCAAAGGTTTTGAAGATAAATTGGTTTTTGATATGGGTTCTCCTAGTAATTATAGTTTTAATTCAGATATAATTGAAAATGGTTGTGTTACGAAAGGGATTGTATATGGTATAAATAGTTGTGGTAAGTCAAATCTTGGATTGGCGATTTTTGATATTATTACACATTTGACAGAAAAAGAAAGACTTTTAAGAAATTATGATTTATATTTAAATATGAGTGGTAGAAAATCATTTGCAGAATTTGAATATATTTTTGATTTTGACGGGCATGAGGTGATTTATAGGTATAAAAAAAATAATGTAGATATACTTCGAGAGGAGAGCTTAAGTATTGATAACAGAGAAGTAATATACTACGATTATATTAAGAATGAAGGATTTACTAGATTGGAGGGTTCAGCTACATTAAATGCTACTATCAAAAATGAGAGTCCGATATCAAGGGTTAAATATGTAAATAATAATTCTATATTAGATGACAATATAGAAAATAAGATATTTAAAAAATTTGTGGATTTTGTTGAACATATGTTGCTGTTTTATTCATTAGACAGCAGGGGATATGAAGGATTTACAAATGGTAGTAAAAATGTAACGGAGGGAATTGTAAATAGTGGAAAAGTAGATGAATTTCAAGAATTTTTAAAACAGAATGGTATTATTTACAGTTTATATGGTTGCGAGGTTGATGGCAGAAAAAGGATTTATTGTCATTTTGAAAATCAGGATGTCGATTTTTTTAAGATTGCTTCTACGGGAACCAGATCACTTGCACTTTTTTTCTATTGGTATATACAAATGCAAAATGCTTCATTTGTGTTTGTTGATGAGTTTGATGCATTTTATCATTTTGAATTGTCGGAAAATGTTCAGAAAATGTTAAGGGCGATTAAGCATGTGCAAATTTTTACAACAACGCATAATACGGATCTTATGAGTAATGATTTGCTGCGTCCTGATTGTTATTACATTTTAAAAGATAATAAGATTAAAACGATATCAGAGTTGACGCAGAAAGAATTGCGATTTGCCCATAATCTTCAAAAAATGTATAAGGCAGGTGCATTTGATGAATGATAAGGACTATAAAGTATTCATAGTCGAGGGAGAGGCTAGGGAACCTCTTATTATTGATAATATATCAAAAGTTTTTTTCAGAAATGTTAAATTCAAGATTATTACACTTCCAGCAGGTCAGAATATATATATGCTTTGGAAAAAATTAAAAGAGGATGATTTTGATACAGATATTATAGAAGTATTAAGAGAAGAAAATAAGGAAATAGAACAGCAGCTTGCGGGATTAGAAAGAGATGATTTTTCCGAAATTTATCTTTTTTTTGACTATGATGGACATCAAAATAATCTTGGTGAATCTGAAAGTGAAGATGTGATTAAACAGATGCTTAATAGTTTTGATAATGAAACAGAGAATGGAAAGTTATATATCAGCTATCCTATGGTGGAAGCACTTAGAGATTTTGAGGAAGGACAGTGTGGCAGAGAAGGTGATTGTTTTGTTGCAATAGAGGAAGGTGATAATTACAAAACTATATTAGCGGCCAGGTCGCGTTATCCACAATTTAAGGAGTATGATTATCCGATATGGAAAGAGATACTCAATGTATTTGTAATGCGCATCTCTTGTCTTATAAATTGTAAAGATATGATTTCTTATGAGGAGTATTTAGAAGATATAAATTCAGTTGAAATCTATAAACAAGAAGAAAATGAAATTTTAAGAAAAAGGGTATTCATATTAAGTGCATTTCCGGAATTTTTGTTAGATTATTTTGGAGCGAAATTATGGAGGGATTGTGTGAAATATATTGATGATTATAAAATATGTTAGTAATCGTAAAGTATTTGAAAAATGCAGATAAAAAATTTTTGTGTTAGATGCAGCAACAGATACTTTTATAAAATCTAAAGTCACCTTTTACCGCAACAAAAGCCGTGTGAGAGATATTGATAATCAAAAATTATTCTCTCGTACGGCTTTTGTAAATTGATATAAATCTATAGTATTTTTTTCAAGTATTAGTTTAAATGTTCACATATTATTCAACGGATTAACAAAATCTTCTAAGCCACGTATACATCTCGCCTGCTCCTCTGTTGCCCCAGTTTGCATATGGAACATAGGTGATCTCTTTATAACCGAGTTCTGCCGGTTCGTCTAAATAGAGTTCTTCGGTGTCGTATTTTTCAGGATGTTTTATTGTTTTGCCATGTGCTTTTATGACGGTTATTCCGCCTAATGTGTTGTCATCCCAATATTCGCTTATAGGTTTTGTTATGTCTACCATTATTGATGAGATGTTTTCTCCGTTGTCTATTTGTTCCGCACAGTATACGAGTGGTCCTTTTTTGATCGCTACTTTGCCTGCGTCTGCACGCACTTTTGGGTTGGCGTAGACGAAGTGTGCGGGCATTTCAAAGTTTATCTCTATGCATGTGCCTTTCCATGCGGATGCTATATCGTCTTTTGACAATACGGCGTATCCGTTTTCGGTTCTGTAGTTTATATCACAGCCGTTTATCTTTATTTTGTAGTTCTGTGCATATTCAGGGATTCTTATATATATTTTTTTGTCTGATGGTGTGTCACTTCCGGAGGTTTTGTCTGCTATGTCGGATATTGATATTATTATTTTTCCTTCAAATGGGAATCTCGTCTGAATATTTAACTTCTTGTATCCGCCGAGTGCTGTTGTTTTGTACTCACCGCCTGCAAACATGTTTATGAATAATCCGTCATCACTCTGCATAAAGAGGTACTCACCGAGTGAACTTAATGTTCTTGCTATGTTTGGAGGGCAGCAGGCACAGCCAAACCATTTCTGTCTGACAGGTTTTACATGGTTTTTGTCAGTGGCAGGGATGCAGTTGTCAGGCCACACTTCAAGCGGATTTACATAGAAGAAACTCTTTCCATCCATTGCTATTCCGGCAAGTACAGTGTTCATAAGTGCGAGTTCCATTGTATCTATGTATTTGCTGTTACCTGTTATCTGTGCCATGCGGCGGCAGAAGAGTGCAAGCCCTATTGAGGCACAGCTTTCTGAGTAATTTGTATCGTTTGGAAGGTCGTAGTCTGTTGTGAAGCGTTCCATTACGCCTGAACTTCCAATTCCACCTGTTATGTACATTCTCTTTTTGACAATGTTGTTGTAGAGGTTTTCGCAGGCTTCAAATAATGATTCATCCTGATATTTCTGTGCTATATCGGCCATTGCACAGTAGAGGTAAGTTGCCCTTACCGCATGACCTTCAGCTGTTTTTTGCTTTCTTACAGGGAGATGGTTCTGACCGTATTCGTTTATATATGGGTTTGGATCGTGCCATACATCAATGAAATCTTTATTTTTGCTTTCGTTGAATAGATAATTTGGCTCTGTTCCTCGTCTGTCGATAAAGTCTTTTGCCATATCTGCGTATTTGTCATCACCTGTTATGGTGGCGAGTTTCATAAGTGCAAGTTCAATCTCCTCGTGTCCCGGAACTGCATTCTGGTATTTTTCGGTGTGGAATACTTCGCATATAAGGTCTGCGTTCTTTTTCATTATATTTAAGAATTTATCTTTACCTGTTACCTCATAATAAGCAATCGCTGCCTCGATAAAATGGCCTGTCGTGTAGAGCTCATGTCCTTCTTTAAGGTTGCAGTACTGCTTGCCGGGATGAAGGATAGAGAAGTGTGTGTTTATGTATCCGTTTTCCTGCTGGGCTTTACCGACAAGTTCTATTGCGTCATCCGCAAGTTTTTCAAGTGCTTCATTTGGTTCATAGGAGAGGGAATAGGCAACGGCCTCAAGCCATTTTGCAAGGTCAGTGTCCTGAAATACCCAGCCGTGAAAAGTTCCTTTTTTGAGTCCTGCGGCAACTTTGAAATTGTCAATACAGTGGCTTGGTTCTGCGTCTGCTACTTCATCGTTCAGTGCTTTCCACTGATAAGGAATGATTTCTTTTGTGACAAGTCCCGTATATTTGTTCCAAAAGAAGTCATCTACTTTAAGTGCTTTAAGTGGTAAAAGATTTAATTTTTTTGTTTTCATACTGTCCTCTTTTCTGAGCAGCCTTTTGCAAAGAGGCGGCGCAAATTTAAAATTTGTGTCGTCATAAAAGCTGAGTGCTTTTGCTCATAAGCAGTCAGCTAAGTGTAAATGTGTTTATAAGTTGCTAAAGTAATTTAATTATATCTAAAAATAAATCAAATATCAATCAAAAAATGTTGTTTTAAGTGTATTTATTTCATATATAAGTATATTGCTTGTGATGGTAATATATTGCTATTTTGACAAAAGGTAAAATGATTTAGTATATTATTGACTATTTAGCAGTTATTGGGTATAATAAATATACAAAATGCTATAATATATGTGTTAAAATATATATTTTTTGTTGAAAATAGTAAAAATATTTGATTTTTATATATAATCGTTTAGCAGTTTGTAAATAAAAACAAAAAGCTTTCAAAATATTTGTATTTAAAATTGAAAAAAATAAAAAAGAATGTTATTGCTTGATTATGTAAACAGTAGAAAATTGCATGGAAAAGAGGTAGACACAATGTTACACATTACATCATTGGATGAAGGACTAGAAATATTTAAAGCATTGGGTTCGGATGTCAGGATTCAGATATTAAATATATTGCTTGAGAACAGCAACATGAGCATGAAGGATTTGGCGGCCAAACTTAATATTACTAACGGTGCACTTACAGGACATATTAAAAAGCTCGAGAGTTGTGGTCTTATTACGACATCTGCGGAGTCGGTTGTTCATGGAAATCAGAAGATATGTTCTGTACATTGGGACAGAATAGTTATTGATCTTGAAAAGCAGGTTGAGGATGAAAATGTATATAATACTGAAATAAAGGTTGGTCATTATTCAAATTATGAAATTACACCTACATGTGGACTTGCTTCAAGTAAGGCTCTTATAGGAGAAGTTGATGATGCGAGATATTTTGAGCATCCTGACAGATATAATGCTGAAATTCTCTGGTTTACAAATGGTTTTGTTGAGTATGTTATACCGAACTTTATTCCGGGATTCCAGAAGATTACCCAGATATCTATCACTATGGAACTTAGCTCAGAAGCACCGGGAGTCAATAGTGACTGGCCATCAGATATAGAGTTTTATCTTAATGACAAGCCACTTGGATGCTGGACATCACCGGGAGATTTCGGTGATGTAAAAGGTCTTTTTACACCGACATGGTGGCCTGAGAACTGGAATCAGTATGGACTTCTAAAACTTCTTGTAATAAACAGGAAAGGAACATTTATTGACGGACTTAAGATATCAGATGTCACTATAAATGATTTTAATCTTGATTACAGAAGCAATATCAGATTTAAACTTGGTGTGGATGAGAATGCAACACATAAGGGAGGACTTACACTTTTTGGCAAGTCATTTGGAAATTATGGACAGGATATAAATGTTGCGATAAGTTATACGCCGATGGCGGAGGACGAGATATAATTTGGTTTTTTGGGGGGAGTGGCGGACGGACGCCGTTGAGGATGGATATTATACGACAAATGGGTGGCTCTCGCCTCGGAGAACACTGTAGCGGTACATAAGGGCACAGAGAACGTGCCCTGAGTGCCGACAGTGTTCAAACGCCATTTGCTGCATAATATCCATCCTCAACGGCTGTTTGTGTGTGTTGGTGCGATTGGTGGCGAAGTGTTATTTGATGTTAAATTGGGGAAGCGAAGGGTAGATTGTGTGTTTTTTTGATAAGATGGAAAATAAAGCAGAGTCAGGAGGATTTGATATCCTGACTCTGCTTTATTATTTGACACTAAGGGGTGACAAGCCCCTTCTGATATACTGTGATAGCAGTTAATAGTGTTATGAACAGGTAGCAAAGCGCATTGCGAATATCTGCTTGACTGTATTGGTATTGCAATATAGTTGTTTTGGACAAAAAACAGCCGGGACCGATATGGGATTTTCAGCGAAGAGCGTTTAGAATGTCAGTCAGTACTTAAGGCGTGTTTTTTACGCCTTTATGTACTGCTACTGATATTCTCCGAGGCGAGAGCCGGCTCTGAGTCGGAAATTCCATATCGGTCCCGGTGTCAAGTGTCAAGTGTCAAGTGTCAACTGACCAACATGTGAAGTGATTTATTTTACTGTGACCTTATATGTTACTTTAAAGTTTCCACTTTTAGCTGTGACAACAGCGGTTCCTTTTTTCTTTGCTGTTACTTTTCCTGAGTTATTTACTGAAAGTACATCTGGTTTGTTTGATGTCCATTTTATTGATGATAATTTGACACCGTAGCCTTTTACTTTGAATTTTGCTGTTTTCTTTACTTTGAGTGTGGCTTTTTTGCTTGCAAATTTGATGTAGGCTTTCTTTACGGTGATTTTCTTTGTAAGTTTCTTTGTTTTATCACCTGATGTTACTGTTGCTGTTATTGTTGCTGTTCCTGCTTTTTTTGCTGAAATCTGACCGTCTGTTGTTACTGATGCAACTTTAGTGTCTGATGAAGTGTATGTTACATCTTTTTTAACTGATGGTGTTAAAGATATGGAAAGTTTAGCTGTTTTTCCTGTGTTTCCACCGACATAAAGTGTTGAGGCAGAAGTGTTAAGTGTAAACGAAGGATAAGCTGTGTTTTCTTCATTGTATTTTGTTTTTACATCAGTTTCAGTAAGTGCAGTTGAATAAAATTCAATGTTGTCAAACTGGGCATTTTGTACATCGTTACTATTTGATAGTGTTCCACTTCCTATTCTTATATCATCGATATCTGAAAGTTTATTGTCGGAGAGTGCATTTGAAAGGTCTGTTGCCTGTGTTGACATCAGATCTCCGTTCAGATATGTTCTGACACCATCTGTAGAAACAGTGTAAACGACATAACTCCATGTGCCAGTTATAAATGATGACTGGTAATTACCCTTAGTTATTCCATCAAGGCTTACAAAATCAGCATAGACGCTTGAATGGAGTGCTGTGTATGGGTAGTTGTTGCGGTTGTTTGTTGATTTTGCCTCAAACAATGCAGTTTCATCTGATGTTTCAGAGCCTGTCTTAACCCACATTCCTACTGTGAAGCCTGATTTGTCAATGTTTTTGAACAGTTCGGCAGGAAGTGATAAGTAGCCTTCACCCTGTTTGCTGTTTTTGATGGTAAGTACATTTCCGTACCATGAATCCTTGCTTACTTTTGCATTTCCCGTTATTGTTGCATCTGCTGTGGATTTTCCGTTGCTTGGTACAGTCTTGTCGTTTACTGTCTCAAAGTCATATTTGAAATCAGGTGTCAGTGTGGCATCAAGAACTGTTGTCTTATAAGTTTTTGTGACTGTTTCACTGCCTGATCTTATAACGGCGGTAAGTGTAACTTCTGTTTCGTCCGAGGCTTTTGTTACTTTTCCTTCATTTGAGATTATATCAGCATTGCTTGAAGTCCATGTGATGGTTGAGTTGTCAAAGCCTTCTGTTGGAAGGGTTATATCAGAAGTTGTTTTTGCAGGGACAGGGCAGTTGTAATCAAGATCATTTGATGCTCTTTCGAGTATCTCCTTATCCGTATATTTGTATGCTTCTTTTCTTACTCCCCAGATAGACTGGTTGTCTGTGCCGATGGCAGTAAATGTCATTACCTTCTTACATTCTGCTGACTCATCATGCTGAAGGAAGAATACACCGCTATAAGTTACACCGTTGATAACAGCGTTCATATAGTAAGTGCCGTCTTTTGCTGTCCATGTACCTGTCACATCACCTGAGATAGTACCGTCAGCATTTAATTTTATTGACTGTGTCTTTGCTGTTGCAGTGCCGGATTTTCCGTGGTTTATAAATTCGTACTCACCAACGATATCGTCTTTTGCATAACCTGTTTCTGAAATCTTGTCACCCTTATTTTCAAATGGTGCTGTTACAGGCCAGCCTTCTTCATTCTGGAACTGCTGGTGAACTCTTAACTCGTGGTATTCACCGCTGTCTGAGAATCTTGTGTGATAGATAAGGTACATCTGACCGTCATCGTCTATCATGGCTGAGTTGTGGCCTTCTGATTTGTAATATTTATCAAGACATGAGAATTTGTATGTTCCCATAACTTTAATACCTACATCTTCATGGTCTTTGTCTTCAGAAACAAACATATTTGCATTGTTTCCTGCGGCATCAACGAATGGTCCGTCAGGATTTTTTGAACGGAAAAGTCTCATATTATAACCGCTTATGGAATCAAGGTAGTTGTATGACACATATAAATAGAAGTAATCTGTTTTTTCATCATAAAGCATGAAAGGACCTTCGCCTGATTTTGCTTTGCCGCCTGCGATTCTCGTACCGAAATACTGGTCTACCAAAAGACCGTCATCTCTTGTGTATGTTTTTCCGGGATATTTAGCTTTACCTGTTGCAGGATCAATCTCAAGTGTGAAGATACCGCCTGACCATGAGCCATATGTCATCCACATTTTACCCTCTTTGTCATAGTAGATCTCAGGATCGATGGCATTTGGGGCATAGCTGTTATTGTATGAGTCACCTGATGACCAGTTTGTATCGTATTTTTCAATCTGTCCGTTTTTTATAAGCTCAGGAATATTTGTGTTTGTATAGCTTGTATCCTTTGCCGCCTCAAAGACAGGTTTATTTTTTGTGAAGCCGGAATAGATAAGTGTATCTACACATTCAAATGGACCTTCGATACTCTGTGATACACCAAATGCGATTACAGAGCGCACAGCAGTTGAGCTTGTACAGAAATAGATCATATAAGCTCCCTTTGTTCCGTCAGTATTTACATAGTCGGGATTCCAGAAAACATCAGGAGCCCATACATTGTAAAAGCTGGCATCTGCATCGTGGTCACCTGCCCATTCAAATGGTTTTTTGAGATTTTTAGATATATTTCCGAAAACGAAATTGTTGGTCGCAGTAGAAGTATCACCTGCGTTAAGGTCATTTGAAAGTTTAGTCCAGTTTACAAGGTCATTTGATTTTGCGGCTGCTGTATGTGAGCCGTATACATAATATGTTCCGTCTGATGATTTTGTAATAGAAGGATCATGTACGGAAACTCTGCTTGGAGAGCTTGAGATATGAGTTACGCTTGCTGCTTTTGCAATACTTTCACTATTAAATAAGGAAAGCTGTGGTACTAAAGTTGATGCATTTGAGAAAGCAAGTGCTGTCGAGAGCACTATAGCACCAACACGCTTAAAGTTTTTCTTCATGATGTTACCTCCGTGGAATTTTGAATAATTGTAATATTTATAGTTAATTCATATAAAAGAATATCATATTTAAGTACTATTTACAATAAAAATACTATTTTATTTTGAAAAAAACTAAACTAAAAACGAGATTTGTATATAAAATATATAAAAAGTATGAAAAAAATCATCTTTTATATTGCATATTTTATAGGAGTTGTATATAATATCAAATAAAATATAAAATATTTTTGCTTTTGCTAAAAATATTGAGATATTGTGTCACTTTAGATGGTTGCAGGAGATATATTGCAGTCATCTGAACAAGAAAAATGGATTATAGAGAGGAGAAAGAGTATGAGAAAGACAAAGTTATTTGCAAGTGTGCTTGCACTCAGTCTTGCAGTTACATCTGTACCTGCGATAAACAGCTTCGCAGGTTTGGACAAGGTAGAAGCATCTGAGAACGATACGGCATCGGCGGCGTCAGGAAGCAGCATTACTAAAGAACCGCTTGGTGAGGGTGAGGTTGAGGTGGCTAAGAGCCAGTACACAAATCCTATCGGAGGTTATGACAACAACGGTAAACTTACATATGGCGGAGATCCTTCAGCGATGGTAGACGGAGATACCGTATATCTTTATACGGGACATGATATCGCTACGGGAGATTCATATGTTATTGACGGATGGATATGCTATTCGACAAAAGATCTGCTCAATTGGAAATATGAGGGCGAGATCATGAAAGCAAAAGACATCTCATGGGCAAATGTAGCAAATTCAGCATGGGCAGCCCAGACTATAAAGCATAATGGAAAATATTATTTCTACTATTGTACATGGGACAAGACAACAAGTGACGGACAGCAGTCTATCGGTGTTGCTGTTTCAGACAGTCCTACAGGTCCGTTTGAGGATATTGGAAAACCTGTTGTAAGCGGTGAAATTACTGATATAGGTACTGAGTCAAGTACATGGAATGATATTGATCCTACAGTATGGATAGAAAAAGATGAGAATGGCGAGGAACATCGTTATCTTGCATGGGGAAATGGAAACTTCTATATCTGCGAACTTAACGATGATATGATTTCAGTAAAAGACCAGAATGGTGACGGAAAGATTACAGGCGGTAAATCAGTAAAAGATGCTGATGTTATCCAGAAAGATTCACCGGAAGGTCCATATACAGAAGCACCGTGGCTCTACAGAAGACAGGATGAGAATGGAAATTATTATGGAAAATACTATCTCTTCTATGCATCAGGCTGGAGAGAAGGTATGGCATACTCTACAACTGATGACCTTATGAATGGTCAGTGGGAGTATGGAAATGAGATAGCAAGACCAAATGTAACATCAAATACAAACCATATGGCAGTTATTGATTTTAAGGGAAAGACATATTTTATTTATCATAATGGTGCACTTGCAGGTGGAAACGGATACCGCAGAGTTGCAAACATAACAGAACTTAAATTCAATGAGGACGGAAGTATTGATGAAGTGCCTGAAACTACTGCTGGTATAGCAGGAACTACTACTAAGATATACACAAAGGCAGGTGCAGGTATACTTGCACATAAGAACTTCCTCAATTCAACATCTGATGCAGATTATCCTTATGAGAATGTTTATGTAGGTGCTATGGGATATTCTGATGTAAAGGATTCACAGTGGGTTCTTACTGACGGAAAGGCAGACAAGACAAAACCTGCGTATGTTTCAATACAGTCTGAAAATAAATCAGGTCTTTACCTTACTGTAAATGACAATGGTAAGGTTACTCTTAATCAGGATTCAGATGGAAAAGAGGAGACAGCAAAAAGACAGACATTCAGAAGCATAAAAGCATTAGATGGTTCTGAGGATGGAGTTTCATTTGAGAGTGTATTTGAACCGGGACAGTATCTTACTATTGTAAATGATGCATTAAAGCTCACAGATGGTTCAGATAAGACGGCAGCAACATTTGTTGTAGGTGAAAGCAGTGAGACTACAGTGCTTCGTGGACTTAATGTGCAAGCTGGCTCAAACATTATAACACAGGGAGATAAGATTACAAAACTGAACCTTACAAGTGTAAAAGCAATCTATTCAGACGAAACACAGAAAGAGATTACTGATTATAAAGTTGATTACTCAATGGTAGATGTAGGTAAAGCAGGAACACAGTATGCAACTGTTTCATACACAGAAGGAGATATTACAAAGACTGCGTCAGTATCAGTATCAATTCTTCCAAAGATTAAGTCAGTTACAAACCTTAAAGCGAAAGTTACAAAGAAAAAAGCTGCAAAAAAGGCAAAAGTTGTGCTTTCATGGAAGGGTGTAGCAAAAGTTACAGGCTACGAAGTATATTATAAAACAAGCAAGAATGGTAAGTTTAAATATGTGACAGAAGCCTCAGGAACAAAGTGTACAGTATCAGATGATGCCACATTCAAGGCAGGAAAGACATACTGGATTGGAGTAAAAGCATACAGAGATTATAACGGAAAGACACTCACAGGTGCTATGAAGACATTGAAAATAAAAATTGCTAAATAATATTATATGTATATTTATGCATGACAAGGTTATATTTACGAAATGTTAATAATTTGGTCATAAACTGTTGACAAATAAATAAACAAATGCTAAAATAATTTACAAATCAATAAAGAAATAAATTTTTTTAAATAAAGGGAGGAATAAAAATGTATAAGAAATTTTTAAGTGGTGTCTTAGCAGCAGCTATGGTCATCGGAGGAGCAGCATATGCAGCTAAACCAGCATCAGTTGATGCAGCAGGAGCTCCAAAGCCAAAGTACACATTTGATATGAATGGTGCAAACAAAAATGTAGTAGGTGTTGCTCGTAAAGGCGATATAAGTGCCGGTACAACAGGAAACACAAAGACAGGTGTTTTACCAACAGCAAACAAGAATGCTAAACTTCAGTATAAGAAAGGTAAACATGGAAAGGCTCTTTACATTTCAAGAACTGTAGGCGGAAAAGCAGCTTCTATGGGAGCTCAGCTTAAGAATGTTAAACTTGGAAGTGGTTCTTGGACAGTTTCTTTCTGGGTTAAACCTGAGACAAACCTTTCAAACTTCATGGCTATGTTCTTTACAGGAAATCATATCACAGATCCTAAGAACACAAAATGGCTTTCAATCACACAGGATTCATGGCTTGACAGCAAGACTAACACTCCTACTATCTGGTCACACAGCGTATCAAACGGAAAGAACGACCAGTTCCCATGGTATGGTCATCAGGACAAGAAAGGTACTTGGACAGCAGAGCAGGCTGTTAAAGCTGGACAGTGGACACATATCACACTCGTTGTAAATACAAAGCAGACATGCGAGTATGGTACAAAGGGTAAATCAGGATATGTTAAATCTTATCATGCATGGACATATGTAAATGGAAAGCTTTTCGGAAACGGAACAGTTGCAAAAGGAACTATGTCAAACTCTAACTCATTCTTCTTAGGACTTAATGCATGGGATA
This sequence comes from Eubacterium sp. MSJ-13, assembly GCF_018918235.1. Classification (GTDB taxonomy): domain Bacteria; phylum Bacillota; class Clostridia; order Lachnospirales; family Lachnospiraceae; genus Butyribacter. The sequence goes on along the minus strand of NZ_JAHLQE010000115.1, from coordinate 1,452 downwards.
TGGGATTCAAAGGTCTCATTGATGATGTTAAACTTTGGGATAAGGCTCTTACAGCTAAACAGGTAAAAGCTATCGCTAAATAATTGATATAGAATCTATTTAGTATAAATTATACATAAAAATGTTTTTTAAGCGTAGTGAAATTGTAAAAATTTCACTACGCTTTTTTGATAGTGTTTAAATTATTTATGCATAATATGCAAAAATAATTTAAAATTTTATTGAAATATGTTGACATTTAGAAATAAGCATGTTATTATAATAAAAACTAAATTAGTTTACGAAAATATTAAAAAAATTAGATTCGAGAGGAGAGTCAGTTATGAGAAAAAGAATTTTAGCAATAGCACTTGCAACTACTATGGCACTTTCTACAGCAGTTATAGCAGTACCAAGTTATAAGAATGTTGCAGTGGCACAGGCAGCAGAGGAAGAGACAGGAGCACAGACATTTGACGGTTGGTGGACAGCTCATACATACGGTGATGAGATTACAGAGACAGAAAAGACAGTTAATTTCAAGGCTATTACAGATAATGATCCTACAGCTATCAACAACTGGGATACACCAAGTTTTGTTATTTACTATGGTGACAAGAATGAAGTAAAAAGAGATGATTATGCTGTAGAAGGATATGATGAAGTAGCAGTTATCCGTTCAGACCTTTGGTCATGGTCAGCTGGTGGAGATATCGCAAATCCAGAAGGATATGCAGGAACAAATGAGCTTACATTTACGACAGAGAATGCACCGGCAGATTGGGCAGCATGGCTTTCTGCTAATAAGAAAGGTGTAGATGTATCTTATACAACACAGATTAAAGATGGTGTAGTTACAGTAAAAGTTACAAACAATGGAATTACAGGTATAGCAACATTCAAATATGATGAGTCAAAAGGAAAGAAACTTTATATTTCAGTTACAGGTGAGAAGTGCACTATCGGAAAATTCCCTAAGGCACTTATCACAAAAGCTTGTGATGATCCGTTTGATAAGTCAAATGATAACACAAATACAACAACAAAAAAATCAATGTCTGTAAAGAAAGTTACAGCTAAGGCAGGCACAAAGGTTGTCAAAGGAACAGTTTCAGTTGCAAATGCAAAGGTTAAGGTAACTGTTGGAAGTGCAAAAGCTAAAGCAGCTACAGTTAAAGGAAAGAACTTTACATTAAATGTTTCTTCAGCACTTAAGAAGAACACAAAGATTACTGTAAAGGTTACAAAGTCAGGTTACAAGACAGTAACAAAGACTGTAAAAGTTAAATAGGTTATAAGTTTATATTTGTAACATAAATTTTCTCATTTATTATCCAGAGTAGAGAGTCGGTTTTACCGGCTCTCTATTTTGCGTAAATAAAAGTTTGAGGGAAGCTTGGAAATCACAGATATTGATTATTTTAACACTATCAAGGAAGTCCCCCACTTCTATTGCGTAGAGCAATAAGTGGG
>NZ_JAHLQE010000079.1 GCF_018918235.1 Eubacterium sp. MSJ-13 | reverse complement strand
TTTCAAACTTCATACTCGGGTGCGCATTTGTAGTGCCGGCAGGAGTTATTTATAAAAAGAAAAGTGACAAAAAAGGAGCTGTATTAGCTTCGCTTACGGGAACTGTAGCAATGTCACTTTTAAGTATTGTATCAAACTATTTCTTTGTATATCCTATTTATTATAATTTTATGCCTAAGGAAATGATACTTAAAGCATATCAGGCAATCTTTCCGGGAGTACACAGTATATTACAGGCACTTGTAGTGTTTAATGTACCGTTTACATTATTAAAAGGTGTGATATGTGTTGTGTTTGCATGGATTTTATATGTACCTCTTGCTCCTATGATGCGCATCGAGGAATGATATATTTATGTAGACAAATTCAGATATAAATTGTTAAGGGTAAGGCTATGATGCAGGTTTAATAAAATTTGAACCTGCATCATTTTTGTGTAAGATAAATGTTTATAGTAATAGTATGTTCTTATTGATTTTACAGTGGCTGCTTTTATGATTGATATTGAGTAAATTTGATTTTTAAGGGTCTAAGATGTATACTATACGCAAAGGTCAGAAACATAAATTTATATTAGAACGGAGTGGTTTACAGGTGATTATAGGAATTTTTCTGGTTGTGACATTTTTTACGGCGTCATTTGTACTTATATATTTATCAATGAGAGCAAAAAAAGAAATGGAACGTAAAAAAATAGAATGTACGGAAATTGCAAAAGGTACAGTAGAGGAGATACGGAAAATAGGTGATGGTGAAAACAATGATAATTATTATCCGACCTTTGCTTTTTTTGATGGCAATTGTATAGTGCAGGAAGAGTCGAAAATAGGATATTCCAAAGGTGTATGGAAAAAAGGCGATTCGGTACAGATAAGATTTAATGCAAAAAAACCATCTGATTTCTGGGTAGTCAGTGATTCCATACCGGTGTGGGTATGGCTTATTTCCATAGGGATTGGTTTTGCTGCAATTGGAGCATTAGGAATATTGCTGTGTTATTTTACAACAAAATATTAAAAGAACTTCAATAGAGAGGAATAAGTTTGGCATGAAAAAGACAGTTAAAAGTTTGCTTGTTATTTTGGTGGCAATAATTATTTTTGCAGGTTGTGGTGTTAAAGAAGGGATTAAGGATAATAAGGAAAATGTTAAATTGGATCCGGAAAATCCAGTTTCCATAAAGATATGGCATTATTATAATGGCAGCCAGCAGGCAGCGTTTGATGAGCTTGTAAATGAATTTAATTCAACAGAAGGCAAGGAACTTGGAATAAATGTAGAGGGGATTAGTCAGGGAACTGTTGCGGATCTTGCAAAGGTAGTTTCGGATTCTATCGATGGTAAAGTTGGTGCAGACAAGCTTCCAGACATATTTTCATCATATGCGGATAATGCATACTATGCGCTTCAAAAAGGGAAGCTGGTTGATCTTACAAAATATTTTTCAAAGAAAGAATTGCTAAAGTATGTTGACTCATATATAGATGAAGGTTATTTAAATGCAGATAAGGCTTTATATCTTTTTCCAGTTGCAAAGTCCACAGAGAGTCTTATGATAAATAAAACGGATTGGGAGCCGTTTGCTAAACAGACAGGTTCTTCACTTGATGAATTAAAAACGGTAGAGGGAATCGTAAAGGTCGCAAAGCGTTATTATGAATGGACGGATAAGAAAACACCTGATAAGCCAAATGATGGAAAGGCTTTTTATGGAAGAGATTCGATGTCAAACTATTTTGTTATAGGAATGAAGCAGCTTGGTAAAGATATTTTTGAAGTTAAAGATGGAAAGGTTAAATTTAATACAGATAAGAAACTTATAAAACGTCTGTGGGAAAATTATTATGTTCCATATATAAATGGTTATTTTACAGCACTTGGAAAATTCAGGTCAGATGATGTAAAAACAGGGGATATCCTTGCTTATACGGGGTCTTCAATGTCTGCGATGTATTTCCCTGACAAAGTGGAAGATGATAATACAGGATACAGTATAGATTATGAAGTACTTCCGGCTCCTGTTATGGCTGGTGGGGAGAATTATAAGGTTCAGCAGGGGGCAGACATGGCAGTTACCAAGTCTGACAAAAAACATGAATATGCATCATGTGTATTTCTTAAATGGTTCACACAGAAAGAGCAAAATCTGCAGTTTGCGTGTGAATCCGCATATATGCCTGTTTTAAAGTCAGCAAACAGTGTCAAATCATTGGATGAGGTTATTCATAAAAAATCATTAAATATAAACAATAAGACATATGACTGTCTTAAGAATGTTTTGAGTGATTTTGACAACACAAAATATTATATAACGAAAAATTTTGAGAATGGAAGCAATGCAAGAAATGTGCTGGAAAACAATTTATCAGATAGAGCACAAAAAGACAGAAAACAGATAGAAAAGGCATTGGCTAAAGGGAAAAATCGCAAAGAGCTTATAAAAGAATATACATCAGATAAGGCATTTGACAAGTGGTACAATGAATTTTGTAATGCACTTGATGAATCAGTAAAATAAAGATTTATGTTTTTTGGCAGGAGGAAGATTTGAAAAAAAAGAAAAGATTACTTCATATATTTTTGATACCACTGCTTGGAATAGTCCTTTTTCAGGGGGTGGCACCATTTTTAATGTTGTTTTTCAGCAGTGTAAAAGACAATCTGGAAAAGAATGCGGTGAATATGGATCGTCACATAATAGAAAACCGTCAGGTTGTTTTGCAGCATGCGATGAATGAACAGTGGGGAGGGATAAGCAAAGAAAGCGATGAATTGAATACTGCATTAAAAAGGGTGCTTAAAGGGGAAAATATAAATATAAAAGATTTTTTGAATTCTTCTTCTGCACAGCAAAAATATTTAAAAATGATATTTGAAAGTTCGATTTCAAGTTTACAGCATGGAACGAGTTCGGGATTATTTATAGTACTTGCAAATGGAAAGCGTACTGATATAGAAAGTGAGTACAATGGCTTTTTTGTAAGAGATTCTGAACCACAGACTAAGACGGCGAACAATGCTGATTTGTTACTTGAAAGGGGAAGTAAGAGACTGGCTCGTATAGAAAATATAACTTTAGATACGGCATGGACAACAAATTTTAGTTTTATGGGAGCAGGTAAGAGGAACGCAGATGATTTTTTTTATAAACCGCTTCTTACCGCACAAAAAAATAAGGATACTGATATGAAAAATCTCGGCTATTGGTCTGAGCCGTTTATTCTTGAAGAACATTATATGGACAATCATAAGATGATAACTTATTCCGTACCATTGTTATATGATAATGAGATATATGGAATTTTAGGTGTTGAGGTATCATTATCATATTTAAACACATTTTTTCCTGCCTCAGACCTTGATAGAGAACTTAATTCAGGGTATGGACTTGTGATAGAAAAGGAAAATGGAAAATTTGAAGTTATCACAGGAAATGGAACACTGTATGATACTGTTGCGCGTGAAAAAAAGCGGAGGCTGAAGGTATATAAAAAAATTCCAAAATTATATGAGATAGAAGGGGCAATGGTTGGAGAGAAGAAAATATATTCCGTAAAAAGTAATCTTGAATTGTACATAAATAATGCACCTTATGAAAATACGAAATGGGCATTATATGGTTTTGTATCCCAGAATTCTATATTTGCTCTGGGAGAGCAGGTTTATATGCATATTATCATTGCCATCTGTGTGTGTGCGCTTCTTGGAGTGATTGTGGTTGTATTGCTTATAAAATATGTTACTAAACCCGTGTATCGTCTTATGGAAAGTGTGAGAGGGGGGATACAGGGAATTCATGAATTTAAGGCATCTAATATAATGGAAATAGACGAACTGCATGATATTGTTGAGAAAGTTACGGATGCACAGAAAAAAATGGAGGAACAGCTCCTTGATGAAAAGGAGAGATACAGGCTGGCGGTTGAGAGTTCAAAAGATATATTTTTTACTTATGAGCTAAAAGATGATGTTATTGAGATCGTAAATAGTTCAGAATATGATGGAAGATGGGATTGCTCATATGATGACGAACATCCGCTGCTTAGCAGGATTCATCCTGCTGACCGGATAATGGTGTTGGATAGATTTAGGCATGACATCGGAAATATGAACATTGAATTTAGGCTTTTGATGGTTAAATATCATGCATACAGGTGGGTAAATCTGTGTGGAAGCCTTCTTAAAGATAATAATGGTGATGAGACAAGAATAGTTGGTTATATAAGAGACATAAATCAGCGAAAGGTACTTGAAATAGAAAAATTAAATAAGAAAAAATATGATTCGCTTACCTCATTGTATCACTTTGAAACAGGTATAGAGGCTGTAAAGGAGTTAAGAAGAAAAAGGTCTGATGGTACTTTATTTATAATGGATATTGACAGATTTATCAGTATTGATGAGCAGTATGGTCTTGTATTTGGTGATATTATTTTAAAGAAATTATCAGATATAATGATTGAATGTTGCAAAAGTAATGCGTTGTCAGATTATGTCTGTGTGCGTGCCGGTTCAGATGAGCTTCTTTGTTTTGGAACTGGTGTATCAATAAACGATATAGAAAACATAATTGAACAGATGAGCATAAAATTTTCTGGGATTACGAATGAAAAATATATGAAACTAAGTTTTAAGACAGGAATATCATTATCTGACAGAGTTATTTCAACAGAAAAATTGATAAAACAGGCTCAGACAGCAATGAGATTTTCAAAGGATAATGGGTCACTATATACTGTATATCAGCAGTTGGATGAAAAATATCAGAAAATTGATAATGAAACGAAGTTTGGTGAGATTGCATCATATGTTTACATAGAACAAATGTCGATAGTTTCAATAGCACTTAATCTATTTGACAAGGCTGGTAATTTTACAACAATACTGGATATATTTGTATTGAAACTTATCGAAAAATATAATATAAGTAATTTTTTGATTACAGCTTTTGGAGAAGAAAATTCAGCAGTAAGTATAGATTATGACTGGGCAGAAAATAAGAGAATAAATAGTAATAATTTAAAGATATTCAGATGTACAAAAGATGAGTGCGATGATTTTAGAAAAGTAACTGTTCTTGATACTGTAAGAACCATAAATGAGGCTATGCCCGTAAATCAAAGAATAGCAGAAAGTTATGGTGCTGAAGATGGAATTATTATAAATATGGAAGATAATGGAAAATATTTTGGAAGTATATTTTTACTTGGGATATCACCAGATATTTGTAATGATGATATGGAGAAAAAGAATCTCCAGGAAATTGGAACTATTATACAAAATCGCATAAATCTTGATAAACATGATTCTGCTGCACAGGCGAAATCTGATTTTTTGGCACGTATGTCACATGAGATAAGAACGCCGATGAATGGAATTATAGGAATGACGGAGATTGCAATTAAAAGAAATAAAGAAAGAAAAGCAGTTTCAGACTGCTTGATTAAAATCAAAAATTCATCTCACTATCTTCTTGGATTGATAAATGATATACTAGATATGTCAAAAATTGAGAGTGGAAAAATGCAGTTGATGGAGGATAAATTTGATTTAAGTAAGTCTCTTGTGTCTATTATTGATCTTATGAGTGCAAAATTTTCAGAAAAGAATATTAAATTCAGAAAGATTGAAGAATTGAAAAATAAATCTTTTTATGGAGATGAATTAAGAATAACACAGGTTCTTATAAATTTACTTGGAAATGCTGTAAAATACACAGAAGATAATGGTAATATAACATTAACTGTAAAGGAGGGATATACAGACGGAATAGTTTCAGAGTTGTATTTTGCTGTTGCTGATGATGGAATAGGTATAAGTAAGGAGGATCAGGAGCGTGTATTTAGAAGTTTTGAACAGGTCAAGGATTATGACAGTATATACAGGCAGGGGACGGGACTTGGCCTTGCGATAAGCAGCAGGCTGATTCATCTGATGGGAAGCAGTATAAAATTGCAGAGTTCACCAGGGGCAGGAAGTACATTTAGTTTTAAATTAAAATTAAATATTTCACAAATGGAAGAAACAGAAGAAGATAACAAAAGAAAAGATATTGATCTACATGGAAGGCATGTGCTTGTTGTTGAAGATAATGAGTTAAACAGTGAAATAATGTGTACGATTCTTAGAGATGAGGGAATCATAGTTGATACTGCGTTTGATGGACAACAGGCAGTTGATATAATAAGAAATTCAGAACCAGTGAAGTATGATCTTGTTTTTATGGATATAATGATGCCAAAGATGGATGGATTGGAAGCGACAAGAGAGATAAGAAGTATCGGGCGTGATGACTGTAGTAGATTACCTATTATTGCTATGAGTGCAAATGCGTTTGAAGAAGATGTAAAAAAATCTCTTGCAAGTGGAATGAATGCACACTTGTCTAAACCGTTAGACATTGGCAGGATGATGGAAGTAATGCAAAAATATATACAATGATGTATAATTATACATTAAAATCGTGATGGAAAGGAAATTATAGATGAAAAACAATAGTATAGACTTTACAAATAAAGTTGATGAGGGGCTTGTGGGAAATGAGCTTATAGAGAAAGCGGTAAAGGAACTTCAGAATGAGGCAACACAGGAAATGCTTGCACATACATTGACAGTCATAAGAAAAAGGATGAAGCAAAAGGGGCAGTTTGTAATTGCAGTAGAGCCATCTTTTGGATTAAGTCAGATGAATGTCAGTGTTGTAAAAACAGCAGATGGGATTAACTGGTGGACAGCTTTTACAAGTTTTGATGAGGAGATGAAAGGAGGAGATGGGGTTAAATCTACATTTCTTACTGATATTGAACAGTTATTACGAGCAGCGGTAAGTGCCGATGGCATTAATGGGATAATACTAAATCCGTGGAACAGGACGATTATGCTTGACAAAACACTTATAAATATTATTCTTGGTTAGGCATATCATAGTTATATATTATTTTAATTGTGTTATTATCATAAATATAAATACAGTTTACCATTTGTGTTATGATCAGCCTATCTGGTACGGATATCATATTTTTTTCAAGGATTTCGCTTAGGGCAGGTGGGATTTCGCAGGCATTTGGGTTTAAGATTGTATCTTTTATAATGTTATTGCAGGTGTTAAGCTTTTTTTTTAAATCTGAAATCTGTGAGTCACAGCGTTTTGTGAAGTTATAGTATTCTTCACTCGTGATCAGATGTTCATTAAAATCTTCAAAATATGCTCTTTTCTTTTGGATGAGTTTGTCGATTTTATATTGAATATGTTCATCTGTGTTTGCGTTATACGAATTTTTTTTAAATAAAGTAAATTCTTTGTGAAAAATTTGTTCTAAATTGTCTGTTTTTTTCAGTATATTGTTAAAATCATCAACAATAATTTTTAAAATTGTTGATTCAGAAATGCGATGCGATGAGCAGTGGCTTTTTCCATATCGGTTGTAGCTTCCGCATATAAATGTATTTTTACCATTTTTTGATGTTTTAACCATTGCTCTGCCACAATCACCACATTTTAAGATGCCTGCAAGCAGATGAATATTATGATTGGGCACAGTTTGGCGCACATTTTTTGCAAGAAGCGATTGAACACGGTTAAAAGTTGTTTTGTCTATTATTGCTTCGTGTGTATCTGGAACGATTATCCATTTGTCTTTAGGCAGAGGTGATGCGTTTTTACTGCATAATGTTCTGAATGATTTATTTTGAACCATGCAGCCGGTATACATTTCATTTTTGAGAATATTTCTTATGCTGCTGTAAGTCCAGTATGTTGTATAGTCTAGTCTGTTTCCATTTTTATAGTTGAGTCCCTGAAGTTTTTTGTATTCAGATGGGCATGGCACATTACTTTTATTAAGAATCTTAGCTATGGTATTCTGACCTGTACCTGAGAGATAAAGTGCGTAGATTTTTTTTACAATGGCAGCAGCAACAGGGTCAACTATAAGTTTATTGTGGTCATTGATTGATTTTTTATAGCCATAACAGGCAAAGGCTCCTATAAATTGTCCGGCTGTCTGTTTTGTGCGGAATGTGGAACGTACTTTTTTACTTATATCACGGGGATAAAATCCATTAAACATATTTTTTATGTCTATTATCATATCGCTGGATGTATCAAAATCAAAAAAATCTTTATCGATGTTGTCATCAATTGCAATAAAGCGGATTTTATGTTTAGGAAAAAAATCATGTATAAAATAGCTTGTTTTAGGACTGTTTCGTCCAAGCCTTGACAGATCTTTTACTATGATGCCGGATATGATTTCCTGATATATATCAGTTATAAGGTTTTTAAATCCTGGGCGTTCAAATGTTGTTCCACTGAAACCATCGTCAATATAAAGCTTATAAGGTGGTTTATCTGGCATATGTTTAATAAAAGATATAAGCTTTAATTTTTGATTTGAAACACTTAGACTTTCTGATCTGTCACCATCTTCGTGACTCAGTCTTATATATAATGCCCAATATTTACCACATTGTAACTTGTTATTCATAATAATGACTCCATTCTGAATGCTTGTTTTGTTCTACACTTTCAGTGTCAGATGATATCTCAAATTCAATATGTATTATTTTTTTTATTAAAGTTTCAGTATCATACAATTTTTTGTATTCACGGTAGACTGTTATATTGTTAATATCTTCCATGTATAACCTCCGGTTTTTGTTTCTGATTTTATTTTGTTAAAAAGAGTTGTTTAAAAATTCATTAAGATGATATTACCCCATGCAGCATCGAATGATAATGCGATTTTTGGTTTATCTGTATCAACACAGTAGATAGGAAGTTTTTTTTCTGAAATGATATGCGACATTGCTTGTCTTGAGACGTTATTCTGTTTTGTTGAAAATACAAAGGCAACGGCTATGCTTGCAAGGCATACAGTTGAAAGAATACATATGCCTGTTCTTAGAAAATGATATAATGTTGAATTTTCTTTAAAATTGTAAGAGGTTATTTTGTGAAAAAAATCATTGATATTCAAAATACTCTCCCAAAAATTTAGGAACATAAATATGTTAATACCTAAATACTATTTTTTTATATTTTTATGAAAATTAAGATGAAATATGCATTTAAACTGTTTAAAATAGATACATTATGTAAAAAAGAGAAATTAAATATTAATGTTATATGATAATTTTCTTATTTACGGTATAAAAAAAAGATGATAGTATAATAAATAGTTGTACATAGCTTTATACTAAGACAGGAGGAATTTTATGGGAGATAAAAAGCTTGGATTTGGTCTTATGAGATTGCCGTTATTAGACCCAAATGATGACAAGAGTATAGACATTGAACTTACCAAAAAGATGGTTGATAAGTTTATAGAAAAAGGCTTCACATATTTTGATACGGCGTGGATGTATTGTGGTTTTGAGAGCGAGAATGCAGTAAAGAAAGTACTTGTTGACAGATATCCAAGAGATAAGTATACTATTGCAACAAAGCTACATGCAGGATTTATAAAAAATAAAGACGACAGAGATAAAATTTTTAATACACAGCTTCAAAAAACCGGTGTTGATTATTTTGATTACTATCTGATTCATGATGTTGGGAAAGATCATTATAAGATATATAAAGAGCTTGAGTGTTTTGAATGGATTCAGGAGAAGAAAAAACAAGGGCTTGTAAGACATGTCGGATTTTCTTTTCATGATACTGCGGATGTGCTTGATATGGTACTGACAGAACATCCTGAGGTTGAATTTGTACAGTTGCAGATAAATTATCTCGATTGGGACAGCAGTGCGATACAGTCAGGAAAGTGCTATGATGTTGCCAAAAAGCATGGGGTGCCTGTATGGGTTATGGAACCAGTAAAGGGTGGAACACTAGCAAATGTGCCATATTCAGTAGAAAACATGTTTAAAGAGTATGCACCCGATATGTCGATACCTTCATGGGCAATAAGATTTGTCGCAAGTCTTGACAATGTAAAAATGGTTTTAAGTGGAATGAGCAATATGGAACAGCTTGAGGATAATACAGACTTTATGGCTGATTTTGTTCCATTAAATGAAGAAGAAATATGTATGGTAAAAAAGGCAGCAGAAATAATAAATGGAAATATAGAGATTCCATGTACAGGATGTTCCTATTGTACAGATGGCTGTCCGAAAAAAATTGCGATTCCGAAGTATTTTTCTCTTTATAATGCAGACAGGCAGGAGGCAAAGGACAAGGGATGGACACCGCAGGGTGAATATTATGATAGACTTACACAGAGTTTTGGCAAGGCAAGTGAATGTATTGCGTGCAGGCAGTGCGAAGGAGTCTGTCCGCAGCATCTTCCTATAGTGGAGAATCTAAAAAAGGTAGCAGATTATTTTGAGTAAGAAATATATTATTCAAAGTATGTGTGTAATAGAAATCAGTATACATGCAGTAGAATAATAACAATATTTATAAGTTTATAAAGTGAGGTAAAAATGGAAAACGTAAAAATTTTAAATCATCCTTTGTTACAGCATAAGATTTCAAGGCTGAGAGATGAGACAACAGGAACAAATGAATTCAGAGCTTTGGTAGAAGAGATAGCGATGCTTATGGGATATGAGGCACTCAGTGACCTTCCAACAGAAAATGTTGAAGTAAAGACACCGATAGAAATGTGCAAAACGCCTATGCTTTCAGGAAGAAAACTGGCAGTTGTCCCAATACTTCGTGCAGGACTTGGCATGGTTGGTGGGATAACAGCTTTAGTACCTACAGCAAAGATAGGTCATATTGGTCTTTGCAGAAATGAAGAAACACACCAGCCTGAGGAGTATTACTGTAAACTGCCTGATACGATAGAAGAAAGACAGGTGGTAGTTGTGGATCCAATGCTTGCAACAGGTGGTTCTGCTAAAGCGGCAATTGATTTTATAAAACAACGTGGTGGTAAAAATATAAAGTTTTTATGTATTATAGCAGCTCCGGAAGGTGTAAGAGTATTACATGAGGCACATCCCGATGTACAGGTATATGTAGGGCATCTTGACAGGGAACTTAATGAAGATGCATACATATGTCCAGGACTTGGTGATGCAGGAGATAGGATTTTTGGTACAAAGTAACAGTTCAGCCATAAAAAGTAAAAAAATGTGTTGACAGATGTCGAAAATGGTGTTAATATAGATTTCGCTGTCGCAGGGAAACAGGAATGAACGACTGGAAAGTGAGAGTCTTCCTTATAGGTACTGTGAAAGCGAAATCTTTTTTTGAAAGAAAAAAGTTCTTGACAATGTCGAAAAGATGTTGTAAGATAAATACCGCTGTCGCAACAAAGCGATAAGGAATAAAGCTTGAAAGCAAAAGATTTCTTATTAGA
>NZ_JAHLQE010000105.1 GCF_018918235.1 Eubacterium sp. MSJ-13 | reverse complement strand
GCAGATTGAAAATTTACCCTGCGTTATTTAGCTGAAAATCATTGATACAGTACACTAGCATTTATTACATCACTATCACAGGCAGCAGCTAAACTGGAACTATATTTAAAACTTCTATCATTGGTTGAATTGCTGTCCAATGCCTTTTTTATAGCATTAAAATCATAAAATGAATATTGAACATTTCCTTGACTGCTTTGTTTAAACATAAGCATCTTTTTTCCGTCAGGAGATACATAGGCAGCACATCTCCTTAAATTCTTAAATTGTGTTCTTGTTTTGTTTGAATACTCCGTATCATCCAGTTTGTCAATTTTTGTGCTCGTTAATGTAACATCTGGTTGATATTTAATTTTGCCGATTTTATCTGCTTCCCAAAACTCATCACCATTTGCATTATAATTTTTTTTGCGTTTGCACATACAATAAAGTATTGATTATTATTATACTGGTATGAAATCAGATTCTGGCCATGTCCAACACCTTCAAGGTTCATAGAATCTCTCATTTTGCCACTACCAAACCAAATGTTACCATTCTTCTTAAATTTTTACTCATAATCTACCTCCTATATTGTTCTGCTTTTCAGCATTTTTTTGTTAATAACACTATATCACAAAATTTGGCATTATTTTATTTTTTGGGAAAAGTGGTCGAAAATACGGGAAAAGTGGTAAATTTCATTGTTTTTTTATGTTTTTGACCACTTTTCCCGATTTCCGGTAAAATCTATATCTTTTCAGCTTTGACAGTTATTTGCATTGCAGATGTGAACGATAATATACCACAAAAATCTGCAGTTTTTGCACATAAAAAACACATATTTATTTGATATATTGACTGTGTTTGAACTGTCACTTGCAGCATATGATTTTTTTGAGGTGTTATAAATGGATATTATTAAAAAGCAAATGCGTATTGGCGGGATGTCATGCGTAAATTGTCAGAACAGGATAGAAAAAGAATTGAACGATACTAAAGGAGTTTTGCAGATAAAAGTAAGCTATGGCACAGGCATTGCGGACATTGTTTATGATGGTGATGCCATAACGCAGGATAAAATATTTGATGTTATCAAGAAAACAGGATATGAGGTTTTAGACGAAAATTCAGGGCAAAAACAGGATGTTGTGAGGAATATAGCATTACTTATTATAATTGCTGTGTTGTACATAATATTGCAGCAATCAGGGATTTTAAATCTTCTTGTACCGGGAAAACTTGCTGATACAAAAATGGGATATGGGATGCTATTTGTTATAGGATTGATTACATCGGTACATTGTATTGCCATGTGCGGCGGAATTAATCTGACACAGTGTATTCCTAAAAATAATGTAAATGATATTGTTGATAATAATGTGGATAACAGCATAACTGATAATAGTATAAATAATGTTAAAAGTGAAAGCAGATTTTCTTATTTAAAGCCGGCGGTTCTTTATAATTTGGGGCGTGTGATTTCTTATACGGCTATTGGTTTTATTTTGGGACTTGTCGGGATGTTTATTGTAGGAAATTCAGGGACGGGAATTTCTGTTTTATTTCAGGGAATTTTGAAAATTATCGCCGGGATTTTTATGGTCATTATGGGAATAAATATGCTTGACATTTTTCCAGCGTTGCGGCGTTTTAGTCTGAGAGTGCCAAGATTTATCGGAGTTAAGATAAATAAGAAAAAAAGTGATAGTAAACAGCCGATAGTTATCGGAACTTTAAACGGTTTAATGCCATGTGGTCCATTACAGTCAATGCAGATCGTGGCATTTGGCTCAGGAAATCCTGTTGCAGGAGCATTTGCAATGTTTATGTTTAGTCTTGGAACAGTGCCGTTGATGCTGGGATTTGGGGCGGCTGTATCAGCACTTGGAAAAAGATTTTCAAAAAAAGTTATGGGTGTCGGTGCAGTGCTGGTGGTAGTTATGGGACTTGCAATGTTGTCTCAGGGGGGAAGTCTGTCGGGGCTTACCTCAAATATATTTGTAAATACTAAAAATAACAATACTGCGGATGAAAAAGCAGAGCTGACAGATGGAGTACAGATTGTAAAAAGTACATTGCAGTCAGGCAGTTATCCTAATATAACAGTGAGTGCAGGGATTCCGGTAAAATGGGTTATAGATGTACCGAAAGGTTCGATAAATGGATGCAATTATAAAATGGTACTTAGTGAATATGGTATTGAACATACTTTTACTGAGGGCGAAAATATTATTGAATTTACTCCGGAAAAGACCGGTACAGTAAGCTATACCTGCTGGATGGGGATGATACATGGAAGTATTTATGTTGAACAAAATGATTAAATAATAGGAGGATATAAAAACATGAACAACAACCGAAAGACAAATAAAAAATCGAACAACAATATTTTTATAGTTATTGCAGCAATTATTTTATGTATTGCAGCTATGGGAATTTATATGTTTAAACAGAACGGTGGCAAGAAAGAACAGCAGAGTGAAAGGACAGCGGCAGTATCAGATAGCGAGGTCGCAGACAGCGATGCACAGAATAGTGAAATAAGTGATAATAAAACAAATAATAACAAAGCAAATGATAATGAAACTAATGACAGTACATCTGAAAGTGATGGCACAGAAAACAAAAATAGTAAAAGCGAAAAGGTTATTTCAAAAGGCAAAAGTTTAAAAATACCGGTAAGTGATATCTCATCAACGGTAAGTTTTTATCCGATAAAAGTAGATGGAGTAGAGATGGAGATTATTGCGGTAAAAGACTCGGAGGGAGAAATCCGTACAGCTTTTAATACCTGTCAGGTCTGCTATAGCTCAGGCAGGGGTTATTATGTGCAGGATGGGGATGCATTGGTATGCCAGAACTGCGGCAATCAGTTTACTATAGATGATATTGGCGTAGAGGCAGGCGGGTGCAATCCATGGGCAATTATGTCTGATGCCAGAACTGTAAAAAATGGTAAACTTGAAATTTCTTATGATTATTTAAAAGAGTCGGAGCAGATTTTTTCAAATTGGAAAGAGGGAATTTAACACTATCAAACAAGTAGCAGAGCGGATTGCGAGTATCCGCTTGAAAAAGGTCAGGTGGCAGTTTTGAAAAATATATTGGTTGTTGATGATGAGAGGATGATACGGGAGGCAGTTGCCTCATATTTGGAAAAGCAGGGGTTTAAGGTTTTTCAGGCGGAAACTGGACAAGAAGCATTACAGCTTTTTAAAAAAGAGTCGATTGCGTTTATTATATTAGATCTTATGCTTCCTGATTTTTCCGGTGAGGAAATATGCACAATGATTCGCAAAACATCACGCGTGCCGATAATAATGCTTACAGCGAAGTCAATGGAAAATGATATGTTAAATGGTCTTAATATCGGAGCGGATGATTATATCACAAAGCCGTTTAGCTTGAAAAATCTGTACGCACGCATACAGGCGGTTCTCAGGAGAACTTCTGACGATTTAAAACCGCTTGTGGAAAAATTTTCATGGAATAACGGTGATCTTGTTATTGATTATGACCGCAGCGAAGTTTTTAAAAGAGGTGAAAAAGTAGCGGTCACACCTATTGAATGGAAGATATTGTCTGCATTTTCAAAATATCCGCAAAAAGTTTTTACAAGGGATGAACTTATAAATCTGGCATTTGATATGGATTTTGAGGGGTACGACAGGGTGATAGATACCCATGTGAAAAATCTTCGCAAAAAGATTGAAGATGATCCAAAGAAACCTGTATATATCTGCACTGTTCATGGTGTCGGTTACAGGTTTGGGGGAGATGTTAGATGAAACATAAGATAAGTACACAGTTATCTGTTGGATTTGCATTTATTGTTTTTATCACGATTTTTATAATAAGTTTAACTGCTAATATACTGATAAACGGGCAGTTTGAAAAGTATGTTGTTTTGCAGCAGAAAAATTTTTCAAAACAACTCGTGTCAACGCTTATGTCCCAATACAACAGTAGTAATGGGGAATGGAATCTTGACTATGTTCATGGTGTTGGGATGTATGCATTAAAAGACGGATATATTATCAAACTTTATGACAGGGAAAAAAACGTTATCTGGGATGCCGAAAATCACGATATGACATATTGCCATGATGTTATGAAAGAGATAAGCAATAAAATGGAAAAAAAACGACCGGGAATTGAGGGAAGTTTTTTGAGTCATCATTATGACCTGAAACAGAAAAGTGATATTGTGGGGTATCTGGATGTCAGTTATTACAGTCCGTTTTATTATAATGACAGTGATTTCAGATTTCTTGACTCATTAAATAAAATTCTTATTGTTGTCGGAATATCGTCTGTTATTCTTGCGGCAGTGGCAGGCGTGATACTTGCAAGGCGGTTATCTGTACCTCTTGTAAAGGTGACAGACATTACGAAAAAAGTGTCTGAGGGAAATTATTCCATAAGGTTTAAGGAGGATGTGCGGACAAGAGAATTGTCAGAACTTAGTGAGTCAATAAATCATATGGCTGAAAGTCTGGAAAAGCAGGAAACTATCAGAAGACGACTTACCTCGGATGTTGCACATGAACTTAGGACTCCTGTTGCCAATGTGTCCTCAAATCTGGAGGCTATAATCGAGGGAGTATGGGAGCCTGATACGGAAAGGCTGCAAAGCTGTTATGATGAACTTCAAAGGATTTCAGAGATTATTTCTGATCTGGAAAAACTGCGTCAGATAGAAGACGAAAATATGAACTTGGAAAAAACGGCAGTAGATTTATATGAACTGGTGCAGGCGGTACGGACAGTATTTGAACCGGAGCTTCAAAAAAAGCATCTTAATTGTGTTTTAAATGGAGAGACTACGGTGGTTCAGGGTGATGGAAAAAGGCTGCATCAGGTGATTTTTAATCTGCTGTCAAATGCGGCAAAATATTCGACAGATGGTGGAAATATAAATATAAGTTTAAAAGATAACGGACAGGAAATGGCAGTTTTAATTGTGGAAGACGAGGGAATAGGTATCTCAAAGGAGGATATTCCACTTATTTTTGAGCGTTTTTACAGAACGGATATTTCACGCAACCGAAAGACCGGAGGGGCAGGCATAGGTCTTACTATCGTGAAAGCAATCGTGCAGGCTCATAATGGGAAGATAACAGTTGAGAGTAAAGAAGGGGAGGGCAGCAGATTTATTGTGGAGCTGCCGAAAGGTATTCCGGCATAAAAAGAGAATTTACAATACAATGAGCAAGTTCAGATATTGCCATAGTTGTTTTTATGGCTGAACTGTTACAAAAAAATAAATTGTGCACAACCTATTGACAAAAACCTCAATAGGTTGTATTTTTTATACATAAAGATTGTGCACAATCTAATTTGCATCAAGAAAGTCCCAAGCTTCTATTGCGTAGAACAATAAGTGGTGGGTGTAGACTTGCTTATATCAGTGGGGACAAGCCCCTTCTGATATGCTGCGATAGCAGCTAATAGTGTTATGAGTAATGAGTAAATAGCGAAACGAATTGCGAATATCCTTGACTTTTGGCAAGCTAATATAAAATTAAATGCTGAATAATAAAATTTAGAAAAAATTATATTTTAAATGGAGAAAATGAAAGGAATTTATTTATGAAGAAAGGCGCTATATATTTTATCGGATTGATATTTATTTTTGGGCTGTCAGGTTGTGGAAAAGAGGTGAAACAAAAAGAAAATAAGGAATATTCTGTTGTGGAGGAAAAAAATTCACAGCCATCGGTAACAAAAGATGCGGAAATAGAAAACAGTTTACAGCCATCGGTAACAAATAATACTGTAAAAGAAAACGACATTAAGAAGAAAGATTCACAGCAGTTATTAGAATCAGAAAACAAATACAGTATTGTACAGGACGAGGATGTAAATGTATATAGTGATGTAAAAAAATATGGCAGGATAAAAAAGAAACACAAAAAATTTAAGAGAAAAGATGGTAAAGAATATTTTTACTATGACATGGAGTGTTTTTACTTTAATGATGATTATCCGGCTGTTTTAAATGATACGTTACAAAGATATTATGACTCACAAAAAGAATCTTATGAGAACTCGGCAAAAACATATTCAGGAGAATCGGATAATGCACCGAATGTACCGTATGACAGCCTTATTTTTCAATATTTTACTTATATCGGGGATGATTATGTGAGTATGGTATTTAATGATGTTACCTATATGGGTGGGGCACATCAGTATTCTAAAATAGATGGTGTTACTATTGACTGTAATACGGGAGAAATGGTTGATGTAAATCCGTTTATAAATGACACAGACGAGGAAATAAATAAGCAGTTTAAGGAATTGCTTGGAATAGCAGAATACGACAACAAAGAATGGGATTTTTACATTACAGATAAAAATGTTGTTTTCTTTTATTATGATTCACGCTTTTGGGATTCAGTAGAAACAAAAAGGGTAAGATAAAGACAGATATTTTATAGGAGGTAAATAAAATGAGATTTTATGATTTTGAAGCAGAGGATGTTTATGGAGATATTCACAAGATGGAGGAATACAAGGGAAAGGTAGTCCTTGTGGTAAATACGGCTACACAGTGCGGATTTACACCACAGTACGATAAACTTCAGGACATTTATGAGCAGTATCAGCATGAGGGCTTTGAAATACTTGATTTTCCATGCAACCAGTTTGATGGTCAGGCACCAGAATCTAATGAAGAAATTGTATCTTTTTGTGATGCAAAGTTTGGGATAACATTCAGACATTATGCGAAGATAGATGTAAATGGTGCAGACGTACATCCATTGTATTCATTTTTAAAAGAACAGAAAGGGTTTTCAGGCTTTAATGAAGAAAATTCACTGACACCTATATTGGAGAGCAGACTGGCGAGAATACATCCTGATTATAAGGAAACTTCTGATATAAAATGGAATTTCACAAAGTTTCTGATAGACAGAGATGGAAATGTTGTGGAGAGATTTGAGCCGACAGAAGATATGGAAGTTGTGGCTGAGAAGATAAGAGAGTTATTGTAGGAAGGACTTTTGAGTCAGATATGAGTGATAAATATGATGTATTGAAACTTGACAATCAATTATGCTTTCCGTTATATGCGTGTGCAAAAGAGATAGTTAAAAGATATAAACCATTTCTGGATGAACTGGAACTGACATACACGCAGTATATAGCAATGATGGTGTTGTGGGAAGAAAAAAGCATAAATGTGAAAGACCTCGGTAAAAGATTATATCTTGATTCTGGGACATTGACACCGGTATTAAAAAGACTTGAACAGAAAAATTTTGTGACAAGACAGCGGGACAGCAGGGACGAGAGGAGTCTTATAGTAAGTGTTACGAAAGAGGGGGAGAAATTAAAGGAAAAAGCAGTGGAAATCCCTCATAAAATGGCAGGTTGTGTGGCACTCGGCAAGGAGGATGCCACACAACTGTATAGGATATTGCATGAGATATTGCAAGGATTTGGTGAGGGGTAGAAATTTTTACTCCTTTTTAAGCTTACTAAAATAAAACGGAATCAATGTCACCGCTGCAAGTGTCCATGCGGCAGTATGTCCGAAAGAAATTCCGTAAAATCCGAATGGTTTTGCAAGAAGGCCGACGATAAGTGCTCTTGCGATAAGCTCACAAGTTCCACCGATAAGTGTTATGCCTGCGTAGCCCATACCCTGCAATGTACTGCGAAACACAAATAAAAAAGCAAGTGGGATATATCCGAGCATACAGCAGTTCATAAAATAATGCGTATAACTTACAACTTTATCCGTTACATCACTGACAAAAAGAGATATGGCAGAATTTAAAAACAGCAGTATAAAAATGATGCAGAATATTGAACATCCTATGCCTATCTGAATTCCTATGCGTACACCTTTCCGCACTCTTTTAACATCGCCGTTTCCGTAATTCTGTCCGACAAAAGTTGCCATTGTCATTCCGAGTGCATTGAAAGTCTGTGTTAGGATATTTTGTATTTTTGTGCCTATTGTAAATGCGGTAATATAAGTCGTTCCGCAGTTATTTAATGCAATCTGTACTATCATTGTTGCAACTGCGGTTATACAGACCTGTGCTCCCATAGGAATACCGTTTTTAAAAAGTAATTTCCTGTATGTACCTTTGATTTTCAGACTGTTCCTATCAAAATGTAAAAGCGGATATTTTTTCCAGCCATAAAAAACAGAAGCACATAGAACAAGAAATTGTGCAAGTACGGTTGCAAAAGCTGCTCCTGCAACTCCCATATGCAGGACAGCGACAAATAAAATGTCAAGTCCTATATTTGTGAATGAGGAGATGAGCAGCATATAAAAACTTATCTTGCTGTCCCCAATTGCACGGAGCACTGCAAGCACCGAATTTAATCCCATTGAACATGGCATACCTACAAAAAGTATTATAAGGTATATTGATGAATTTGCCTTTAATTCATGGGGAGTATTCATAAGTGTAAGTATGGTCGGTGTGGTGATGGAGAGTATCACAGCAAGTGCAAGTGATATTATCAGGCAGTATTTTGTGATAAGTGCCGTATAAATCTTTAAATCTTTTTCATCTTTTCTTCCCCATGCCTGTGCGATACAGATGGAAAAACCTGTTGCAATACCATTCGTACAGCCGAAAAATAAATATGTTAGCGAATCTGTTGCTCCGATAGATGCGAGAGCGTTAGCACCGAGATTTTGTCCGACGATAACGGAGTCAACAAGACTGTATATCTGTTGTACGATATTTCCGAATAAAACCGGGATTGCAAATGCAAGAAGAATAGGAAGTATATTTCCCTCGGTCATGTTTTTTTGTATGCTTTTTTGTGTTTTCATAATGAACCTCATTTCTATATTAAGAAATTTTTTCGTAAAAGTTAAGCTTTATATTATTTATAAATCTATCAATTATTGACATGATAATCAAGAAAAAAATATAATTATGATGCTGACATATAACAATATGGACATTATTGTTGCTGGCAAGCTATGGAGGAAAAAGGTATGAACATAGAATACATTTGCAAACAGATGGTAAGAGTGCTGCATTGTGATATAGTACAGTTAGATAAATCCGGAACTATTTATAAAAGTTATGGAAATATGGCAAAACTTAGTAATCCATTGTTTACTGATCCGGATTTTTTGAACAGGATAAATACAAGAGAGAATAAAGATTATCCTGATATTTTTACTGAGAAACAAAATATTTTTTATGCATTACTTCATATGGACAATGGCAGGATTATAATAGGGCCTATCAGTATTGAAAAACAGAGGACGGATTTAAATAGATATATGATAGAAACTCATCATATAAGTGAGAAAACAGGATTTCAGTTATCATTTTGCGAATTAAAGGTATTTGGTGCGGGTGTAATTATGCTTTATAATTTTATAACGGGAAATGAATTATCATTAAATGAATTGTGGCAGAAGAATGAGATTAAAAGTTCAGATGTTGCTGAGATAAAAGAATCGGTATCAAATGTTATTTTTGAACATCAGGAAAATGTACAGCCGCATAATCCGTATGATCAGGAGTTGAGGGAACTTGACAGCATCCGCAATGGCGATGTGGAAAGATTGAAAGAGAGTATTGCGGAAACTTATCGTGGTGAGGTGGGGCAGCTTGCAAAAAATCAGATAAGACAGGCAAAAAATATTGCTATTTGTGTCATAACACTTGCGTCAAGGGCAGCAATCGCAGGTGGAATGGTGCCTGAAGAAGCGTTTTCGACGGTTGATGGTTATATTTTAAATATTGAAGATATGGATAATGCTGCAAAAATTGATGCAATGATGCGGCAGGCAGAGTATGAATTTGCGGAAAAAGTATCAGATATTAACAATAACAGGCAGAAAAATGAGTTGATTGAGCGAACTAAAAATTATATTTTCCAGCATTTGCATGATGATATTATTATAGGAAATATAGGCAGGGAGATAGGAGTAAATAACAGCTATCTGTCTAAATTATTTCATCGGGTAGAGGGGATTACGATACAGCAGTACATAAGAAAGAAAAAGATTCATCTTGCACAAAACATGCTTCTTTATTCAGAATATGATGTTAAAGATATCGCAAATTATCTGGCTTTTTGTTCACAAAGTTATTTTGGAAATGTATTTAAAGAGGAGGTTGGTATGACACCGATAAAATATAGAAAAAAATATGGAAAGTGGAAAAATAAACAAAATAAATGATATTTTAACAAAATGAACGATATAATTTATCGGAAATCTCCGCTAATATATAGACAGTAAATGGTTACCGGTTACACGGCAGGTATATGAACAGTAATAAAAAATGGAGGATTAGTATGAATTTACAAAGATTTACAAACAAAAATGCAACCGAAAAAGTTACTATTAAAGAGCGTTTGGCTTACGGTTGTGGAGATTTTTCGTCTAATATCATGTATTCGGCAATGGCAGCTTTTCTGCTGTTTTATTACACCGATGTTGTAGGTGTAAGTTCAGCGGCAGTCGGAGTTATAATGTTATGTTCACGACTTTTTGATGGTGTCAGTGACCTTATAATGGGAGTTATCATAGACCGTACAAAATCACCGTTTGGTAAGACGAGGATATGGATATTAAGACTTGTGATTCCGTATGCAATTGGTACTGTGCTATTGTTTTCTGTTCCTGTAGGATGGACACAGACGGCAAAATTGGTTTATATTTTCTTTAGTTACAACCTTGCTTTCACTGTTATATTTACTGGAATCAATCTTCCATATGCAACATTGACAGCATTGATGACTCAGGATCAGTATGAGCGTTCAGTTCTCAGTATTTTCAGAATGATACTCGCTACATGTGGAACATTATTTATTAAGACATGTACACTTCCGGTTGTAAAATTTTTTGGAAATGACGCAAAGGCATGGACAATGACATTCGTTGTTTTTGGTGCGTTGGAGATAATTACATTTATGATAACATTTCTGTTTACAAGGGAGCGTGTGAGTACATCAGATGATAATCGTTTTAAAGTTCCGGTTTCATTAGGATTTAAAGCATTAGTTAAAAATAAATACTGGTTTATGGCAACATTAAATCTTATCCTTATTTTTATAGCTCAGGGAATAAATGGTTCTGCAGAGGTTTATTATACAAAAAATATATTGGGAAACAGTAACCTTGTTGGAACATTTTCTGTAGCACTTCAGGCAACGCAGATTGTATGTATGTTCTTTATAGCATTTTTTGTTAAGAAGTATGGAAAGAGAAATGTGCTTATGGCAGGTGCTGTTATTATGATAGCAGGTTATGGTATCATGGGATTAGGCGGAGATAATCTGTCTTTCTTAATAGCCGGATGTATTCTTAGAGGTGTAGGAAATGCAGGTATTTCAGCATGTATGTTTGCAATGGTAACAGACACTATCGAATACGGAGAATGGAAAACGGGAATCAGGACTGAAGGCCTTATCAACAGTGCGGCAAGTTTTGGTCAGAAAATCGGAAATGGACTTAGCAATGTATTGTTAGGTGCGATACTTGCTATTGGAGGATATGCAGGTAAGGCTTCAATACAGACAGATAGTGCAAAGGCGGCAATAAAAGCAGGATATATTTATGTTCCTATTATATTAACGGTCGTTCAGATAATCGTGCTTATGTTTTATCATCTGGATAAGGAGTATGATACTATTCTGACTGATCTAAAAAGCAGAAGAGTTTCAAAGTAGAGTGAAATATGATGCAAGGATTAAAAGCAGATAGTAATTTGGCAATCCTTTACATTTGTTGGGAACAAAATATAAACATATATGGAAATTTATATAAATTATTCGGTTGGAAGTGAGTGATATAGTATATTAGTAAGTATAGAATTGCTATAGTTTAGGAAAAAATAGAAATCAGGAGGAAAAAAGAGTGAACGAAATTCTTTTTGGAACGGCATATTATGATGAATATATGCCATATGAGCGTTTAGATAAAGATATTGAAATGATGAAAAAAGCAGGCATAAATACTGTGAGGATAGCCGAGTCTACATGGAGTACATGTGAGCCACAGGAGGGTGTTTTTGATTTTTCCCATGTGGAAAAAGTCATGGACGCAATGGAAGAAGCAGGGATAAATGTGATAATCGGTACACCTACATATGCGGTTCCGACATGGATGGTAAAATCACATCCTGATGTTATTGCAGAAACGGTAAATGGCAGAGGAATTTATGGTGCACGCCAGATAATGGACATAACACATCCGGTATATCTTTATTATGCAGAGCGTGTTATAAGGGAACTTATGAAGCGTGTCGCAAATAGAAAGTGCGTCATAGGTTATCAGATAGACAACGAAACAAAATATTATGGAACTGCGGGTAAAAATGTGCAGGAGAGATTTGTTAAATATCTCAGGAAAAAATTTAATGATGACCTTGATGCGTTAAATTACGAATTTGGGCTTGATTATTGGAGTAACAGGATAAACGCATGGGAAGATTTCCCAGATGTCCGTGGAACGATAAACGGAAGTCTTGGAGCAGAGTTTGAAAAATTCCAGAGAACTTTGGTAGATGATTTCTTGAGCTGGCAGGTGGATATTGTAAATGAATATAAAAGAGATGACCAGTTTATCACACACAATTTTGATTTTGAATGGCGTGGATATTCTTATGGGGTGCAGCCTGATGTAAATCATTATCATGCAGCTAAATGTCTTACTATAGCAGGAGTTGATATTTATCATCCGTCACAGGACAAACTTACGGGCAATGAGATAGCATTTGGCGGAGATATGACACGCTCACTTAAAAATGACAACTATCTTCTGATTGAAACTGAGGCACAGGGATTTCCAGCATGGACACCATATAAAGGACAGTTGAGATTACAGGCGTACAGTCACCTTGCATCAGGAGCAAACAGTGTTATGTACTGGCACTGGCATTCAATACACAATTCCTTTGAGACATATTGGAAAGGAATACTGAGTCACGATTTTGCAGAAAATGCAGTTTATCGTGAAGCGTGTATTATAGGTAACGAACTTTCAAAAGCTGGAAAACACCTTGTCAATCTTAAGAAGAAAAATGAGGTTGCGATACTTGTAAGTAATGAGGCACTCACGGCATTAAAATGGTTTGGTATAAATGTATCAACTATAGGTTATGATGGTGCAAGATACAATGACATTGTACGATGGATATATGATACACTTTACAAAATGAACATAGAGTGTGATTTTGTATGGCCTGAGTCAGAAAATTTTGACCAATATAAAGCGATTATCGTGCCGGCACTTTACGCTGCACCGGATGAATTATTGAAAAAACTTGACAAATATGTTGCTGATGGCGGTAATCTTGTTGCTACATTTAAAACTGCTTTTGCAAACGAAAATATAAAAGTAAGCTATGACACACAGCCACATATATTAAATAATTGTTTTGGTATAAAATATAACCAGTTTACCCTGCCTGAAAATGTCGGGCTTTCAGGGGAAATAGTTAGCGGCTTTGAAGATGCAAAAGCAGAGACATTTATGGAACTTATCATACCTGAAACAGCGGAAGTCTTAATGTCATATGACCATTATGCGTGGAGTGATTATGCAGCGGTAACAAAGAACAGCTATGGCAATGGAAATGCGATGTATATCGGATGTATGTTTGATGAGAGCATTTTAAAGAAGCTGTTTAAAGAATTTTTTGAGGAAATCGGTGTCGTGGTTTCAGATGTGCAGTTTCCGGTAATAATACGAAAAGGCGTAAACGATTTTGGAAAGAAAGTAACATATTATCTCAATTATTCTGCTGATACACAGAAGGTGGAGTATAAAGGAAAAGACGGTGTAGAACTGCTGTCAGGCAAAGATGTGGCACATTTGGAGAATATTGAGATAAAGGCTTGGAATCTTTGTATTATCAAAGAGAAATAGTGTGTGGCAAAGGTCAAAAACGGATAGTACTCCGAGGAACATTATAATGTTATAGTATGTTAATATGAGATTGTGAAACTTATAATATATTTATTGAAAGGTTTAATTAAATGTTATTATAGTTTTGCAATCTCTTAAATATTATTTAGAGGTTTCTTGACTGAAAGTGGGGAAGATGGAGTTTTAGAGAAGAAAATAAATTGATAAACAGAAAAGCACACATAAGGTTTATGTCTGTACACACTTGACATAAATTTGATATTTACAAAAAACGTGTGCGGAAATGAGGAATAACATGAAAACCAAAATTGATAGTATAATAAAAAGTTTGATAAGCAGCGGCACTACGATTTCAACTATGGAGAGCTGCACATCAGGTCTTATTGCCTCCATGATAACTGATACGGAGGGAGCATCGGCAATCTTTCCGGGCGGATATGTGACTTATCTCAACGAGACTAAGATTTTTGTCGGTGTTGATGAAGATATAATAAAAAAATATGGTGTATATTCAAATGAGTGTGCTAAGGCGATGGCAGAGACTGTTAAGAAAAAAATGAATACTGATATAGCAATCGGAATAACGGGGACTACAGGAAATATTGATCCTAATAATGCCGACAGTGTTCAGGGGAAAGTGTATTTTTGTATAATTGTTGGTGAGAAAGTAAATTCTTTTGAGTTTGATGCTGATGTTAAGGGCATGAGCAGGCATGAGATTAAAGAGTTGTATGCGGAAAAGGTGTTTGAGAAGTTAGGGATGTTAATAAAATAATAAATTTAAACCGTCAGTTTATTAAAATAATAAGCTGGCGGATTTTTTATGCATTTTATAAATAAAAATGAACCAAATCATTACCTTGATTGTCTTACATATAGAACATGATAATCATATGCATATGAATTATAGTTCAATGAAAGGACAGGAGGTTGGCGAAAGACAACATGGATAAAACAAAGATAACCGAAGAGTATTTTGTGAAAATAGTAGAAGAAGAAAAAGATCTGATGTTCAGGCTTGCCTACAATATTATGCAAAATACGGCAGATTCTGAGGATGTGGTTGCAGAATCGATATGTAAAGCATGGGAAAAGCGTGCCAGTCTGAAAAGTCCTGCTAAATTAAGAAACTGGATGTTAAGGATTACTGTAAATATTGCCAAAAATGCGGTTATATCAAGAAACCGTACAAAGCCGGTTGAGGACTGTCAGAAATATTATAAAGGTAAAACAGATGAAAAGATAAATATCTGGGAACTGGTCGGTGAGTTAAAAGAAAAAGAAGGGACAGTGATTACCTTATATTATTATAGGGGATTTTCAGTAAAAGAAATCTCTAATATACTTCATGTACCAGAGGGGACAGTAAAATCAAGGCTTTATAAGGCAAGAAAACATTTAAAGGATTTGACACTATAAAGGAAATTCTAAGCTTCTATTGCGTAAAGCAATAAGTGGGGGGTGGGGACTTCCTTGTATCAGGAGAGCTACAAGCCCTTCTGATATGTATGCTGCTATAGCAGCTATGTGATAGTAGTTGATAGTGTTATGAGCAAGTAGCAGAGCGGCTTGCGAATATCCGTTTGACTGTAGGAGGATAGGGGCTGTCGCATTAAGTATAATCTATACAATATGTAGATGTTAATAACAGATTTATT
>NZ_JAHLQE010000164.1 GCF_018918235.1 Eubacterium sp. MSJ-13 | reverse complement strand
ATCTTCTGAACGAAGAATTTCGAGATGAATTTTTGATATACAATGACATTTTCGCAGTTCATACACAGTATGTACGACGAGAAAATAAAAGCAGTATATCGGAAATCCAGCCCAAATGATTCGTTTTGAGAAGATTCTGAGAGTACATTAAAAGAAAAAAGGGGATTAAAAGTATGGATGAGATTTTAGATGAAAGATATCATGTCGCTGATGAAGCTATATATGATGCATTTCTTTTAATATTAAAACAAAAGGAATTAGACAAGATAACCGTTACGGATATAATAAAAAAGGCTGGAATCGTGAGAAGCACCTTTTATAATCATTTTGAAAACATTCCGGCACTTGTTGATGCGGTTGAGGATAAAACCATTGAAGATATGTTTGCTTTGATGGAATCTTTCCACGCAAAGAACGACCATGATATATGTAAGTCATATTTTCTGGCAGTATGTAACTATACTATGAAAAATGAATATCTTGCAGATATTCTTAAAAGTCCAAGAGGAAATGGTTTTTTTGAAAAAACAATGACTATGTTTCATGAGTATGTAAGACAGGTTACTCAGAATGTATCACCATCACAGCACAGTAAAGAGGAATTTTCTTATATGATAGCAAGCTCCATCGGCAGCACATTGGGTGTGCTGCACAAATGGAGCAATGAGAATTTTGAAACTTCTGCAGAAGCCGTTGCTGAATTTATGACGCAGGCTTTTATGACAGGAATGTTGCCTTTTATGCGTTGATATTTACAGTAGGAATGTATGCCGATAGTTAAAAGATAAACTTTTCTGCTCAGTGGATGTAGTTTACTTTACGAAAGCGGTTCATCAATGAGAGCTTCCTGTCTCTTTATCTTCTTTGTAGAGCTTCTTATAAAAGGATTTTTTCTTATCACAAGTCCTGTTATGCGGCGGTAGGTTGGCTGCTCACTGTTGTATTTATCAAGGAAGCCCTGTAATTTTTCATGAATCTGGTCTTCATTCATATTATTTGCAAGGACAAGTTCCTGTTCGGGATAGATTCTTGCAGTAAGCCCGTTTTTCTCTCCGGTGACAATAACCTCGCCTACAAGTTCATTGAGTGCAAGTTTGTTTTCAATTTCTTCAGGAGAGATATTTTCACCGTTTGAGAGGATTATTAGATTTTTAACTCGTCCATTGATAAATAAGAAACCATCTTCATCGAGATAACCCTTGTCACCTGTATGTAACCATCCGTCCCTCAAGGTTTCGGCTGTCTCATCAGGCATGTTATAATAACCTTTCATAACGCTTGTTCCTCTTACAAGAATCTCGCCATTGTCAAATGATATCTCCGCATTTGAGAGAGGGCGTCCGATAGAGCCGACTTTGTGGCTTTCAGGCAGATTTGAACTTATAACAGGTGAACACTCTGACATGCCATATCCCTCATATATATCTATACCGTACTCAGCAAATTTTTCTATATAAAACGGATCAAGATGAGCACCGCCCATAAAGATTATTCGCAGATTTCCACCGAATACATTGTCCGCTAAGATATTTTTCGGGATAGAAGAATCGGCAGCCGCCAGCTTTTTATAAATGGTTTCAACCATCATAGGAACCATAAGGATTACTTCAGGTTTGAAAATACTCATATTTCTGACCATGTGCATAAGCGAATCATTTATACATACGGTTGCACCGAACGAGAAACCTTTGAGCCAATCCATCACAAGACAGTATACATGATGGACAGGAAGTACGCTGAGCATCACTGTTCCCGGTTCTGAATAATAACTGACAGATTCCACATTTGATGCGAGATTGTTCTGAGTGAGCATAACGCCTTTGCTTTTTCCTGTCGTTCCCGATGTAAAGATAATAGTTGCAATATCCTCCGGAGCCGGTCTGTCAGCATCTTTATCTGAATTTTTGCCGACATTTTTTAATTCTGCTAAAGATGCCACTATTTTGCTGCTGTTATTGTTTTTAACTGTTTCATCGATATCTTCATTCTGAAGCAGCCATATTTTCTTTAGTTTAGGGCAGCCTGCAAGTATTCCATCAAGAAGGGATTTATTTTTCGGACTTAGAAAAAGTGCTTGCGAATCAGAGCGGTTTATAAGCTCAGTTAAATCTTCACAGGGAAGTCCGGCATCAAGTGGTACTGCAACAGAAGAACCTGTGATAATACCAAGATAACTCTCAATCCATTCTACAGAGCTTACACCTATGAGAGCGATATGTTTTTTTAAAAATCCCTCTTTTAAAAGTCCTTTTCTGACTGCGGTGATATTTT
The DNA here is from genome assembly GCF_018918235.1 of Eubacterium sp. MSJ-13. Classification (GTDB taxonomy): domain Bacteria; phylum Bacillota; class Clostridia; order Lachnospirales; family Lachnospiraceae; genus Butyribacter. The sequence continues at coordinate 6,737 of NZ_JAHLQE010000164.1, read as the reverse complement.
CATATAATCCAGAGTAATCTCTCTCAAAGATTTCCTTCTTTTTTAACCATTTGACAGCTTTAAGGTCTGCAAACCTGTCTGCACTTTCCTCTACGATGTCACGAATAAGTTTTCCCATAATTACCTCCATATAAACATATAACAAAAATTCCTAAAGATACAAAGATTAACGATACAAAAGTATTAAGCTAGTGTATTCAAAAGTTCAAGAGCTTCTGAAACATTGTGGATTCTGAGGGCTTCCTCATCCTCTAATTCAACATCAAAAGTATCTTCAAGTTCACCGAGAAATGACATAAAATCAAGAGAACTGAAACCTAAATCTTCTCTGAATCTCATCTCACCATTCATTTCCTCTGGTTTTACTTCGCAATACTGTGCAACGATTTTTTTAAACTGCATTTCCTTTGTCATGATTTTTTCCTCCATATAATAAGATTTTTTATTGCTTACAAAATTAAAATTATGTGTTGTGTTGGTTATAAAATATTATGATAATTTCTCAAACACTGATAAAGATATAATGTGATATGTTATACCTGTTCCATGATTTCACCGATTGTCATATCAGGTTCTGCAATTCCCTTAAAGAGAATACGCATCATGTAATAATACAAAAGTTCCATGTCCTGTTCCTGTAAATGGGCAGTCTGATAGTGATATGAAAAATTTGTGCCGCCATTCTCGGTATGTGATACTGTCAGATACATTTTTTTAGTAGCCGCACCGTTTGCAAACCATTTTGAGTGCTGTGGGATGTTTTCAAGATGTGGATTATCCATCTTTACAGTCATTGGCTGGTATGTAAGATAGCAGCTTTCATAGGATGTATTTTCAGGGGTTTTATAACGCTTTCTCATCTCTTCCTCGATTAGTGCCGGATCATAATTGCTGTGCATATATATTCTGTTCTGAACGTCCTGTATCTCATGTGCTGCTGTAAGAAAGTCTGTATCTGCACTGATCACTGTTCGGCATGGGAACATGATAGTGCGGCTTCCGCCTGATGTCCATTCATCGTGAGTGGAGCGTCTTGATATAAAGTTTTCAATAGTGATATCTTCCTGTCCGTTATTTACTTTGGAGAGATAAGTCCTGATTGCTAATAAGAGAAGATTAGTCATTGAAAGCTGGTGGTTCGTACAAAAATCAAGAAGATTTTTTGTAGGTTCAGGTTCAAGATAATAATCTTTGACAGCTACAAATAGATTTTTAAGTTCGATATCTGCTGCTCTTAAATTTTTATCGTTGTGGAGTTTTCTTGCTTCTTCAAGAACTGCCGGTCCCTGTATATCAGAATAGAGAGGTTCGCCTAAGGCGTCTAGCTGGTCATCCCAGAATTTTTTGTCTTTTAAAAATCTTTTTTCATTAGATGCTTTTTTTAGGTCTTTTGTTAATACACTTTCAAAATCGGCAAGTTCCTTAGGAAAATCAGAGCCGAATCTGTAGTGTGTATAAAGTTGCATAAGGTCATTTATCATAACTATAAGACCGCATGAGTCGATAAGTCTGTGATCCATATGAATAAAGAAGCCGTTGTATCCTTCGGGGAGTTTTAACATCGTTACATCGCACATCGGGATATTATCGCCGTCCATTGTCTCATATGCCCACTGCTGCATAAGAGCGTCAGCATCAGCCATGCTCATACCTGAAAGATCTTTTATCGGTATATCTCTTGTGTCATTCGCTGTGATATACTGCTCAACATCTCCGTTCTTATCGGGTTTTGTAAAGCGGATGCGCATACAGCCGTAACGCTCGAACTCAAGCTGGATACATTTTTTTAAAAGACCAAAGTCGAGGGCAGCCTTTAAAGATGCAACGACACTCACACCTGATACCTGCTGGGTTTTATATTTTTTTATCCAGTTGTGATGCATTTTCTGTGCTGCTGTTAAGGGATAGTACTTTTTCATATGAACCTCCTGATTATTAAAAACTGTTATAGAAAATTGTAAATTCAAACAGTAACTTTTTGTTTCTTCTGAGAAAGTACCATATATTTTTGCAGATTACTACCCCTTTATAGATTTAACAAACATTTTACATAAAATTGACCGAGACTTTATATGAGCAAGTAGCAGAGCGTATTGCGAATATACGTTTGACTCAGTTGATTAGCTCAAGCTCAGTAGCGTATTGCGAATATTCTTGACATTTGCTGTGTCAGTCATATTTTTCAAAGAATTTTAAGAGTTTATCGCGGTACAGTTCCTTTGCGACATATGGACTGCATAAGTGTCTTGCGTCAGGTATCAGTACAAGTTCTTTTGGGGCACGACAGAGTGAATAATTGAGTTTTGAGTTTTGTGGACTAACATAAGTGTCGGTCATACCATGAAAAAACAGCACCGGTTTTTTGTTTGTGAGCATTGCATATGTTGTGTCGGCATCACACATTCTGAATTTTGCGAAAAGACTGCAAAAAAGATCAAGTCTGAAAAGCATAAGTCCTATATGTTTAAGGTGAAACCAGTTGTCAGCAAGATCTCTTAGCTGATGCTTCATCGAATGAAAGCCACAGTCGGAGATAAGTCCTCTTACTTCTTTTGGAAGTTTATGACCAGAAGCCATAAGAACAGAGGCAGCACCCATAGATTCGCCATAGAGATATAAAGGGAGCTTATTTTTATTTCTTCTTGCGATATAATATGCCCATTTTTGAACATCGTACTGTTCTTTAGCACCAAATGTAATATATTCTCCCTCGCTTTCACCACAGCATCTCTGGTCGATAAAGAGCAGGTTGCAGTTATTTTCATGAAGAAATCTGGCTGTATACGCAAAGTCACCAAAACCGCTTCCTTTGTAACCGTGACTTAACAGTACAAATCTTTTGGCATCATTTGCAGGGAGATATGATGCGTGAAGTTTTAAACCGTCAATGCTTTTGATATAACAATCCTGCATATCCTGCTGTCTGCACCATTCCTTGCCATCTTCGTACTCTTTTTCAAATTTATCCCTTGGATGATTAATCTTAGTTTTTGAGAAATTAAACCATTTCTTTTTGTTCAGTTTCTTTTTTTTCTTACATTGAACAGTCATTTTAAAAAATGACCAGCCTGATGCCATAAATATGTCTGCGGCAACAGTTGTCAATGCGGATATCTTTATAAATTTATCTTTCATAATTTTTTTCCACCTTTTCTGTATTTTAACGTACATTTTTAGTTATTAACATTATAATATTGCAGTGTATAAAAAGCAAACGGCTGATATATATGATGCTTACCTTGATAAAAGTTGTATACAAATCCAATAAAAGCGTAATGGAAATCACATTATTATTGATAATTATGTGATTTATGATATTATTAAAAAATATATTAGGTTGGAAAAAAGAAGTAAATAAATGTATTGTGATGGAGTAAAAAATGAACATAATAGAAATTAAAGATTTTGATGCAGAAGAACTTGACATATATGCAAGATTATCAGAGGGACAGCTTTTAAACAGGGCTGAGCCTGAAAAGGGGATATTTATAGCGGAAAGCCCGAAAGTAATAGAGAGAGCACTTGATGCAGGATATGAGCCGATTTCATGTCTTATTGAAAAAAAGCATATTGATGGCGAGGGAAAAGCTGTATTAGAGAAGTGCGACAGGATATATCAAAACAGAAAGATATATTCAGATGCAGAAAAACAGGAAAATCTTGTTTTGAAAAACAGCAAAGAAAATACGGTATCAGAAGAAAAATATGCCCTAAAAAATATCAAATACAAAGAAACAGATATGTCAGACTTTCCTGTATATACGGCAGAATTTGACATTCTCACCAAACTTACGGGTTTTAAACTCACAAGAGGAATGTTATGTGCAATGCACCGCAGATCGCTCCCGGCACTTGAGGAAATCTGTAAAGATGCAAAGCGTATAGCAGTTCTTGAAAATGTGATGAACCCGACAAATGTGGGTGCGATATTTCGCTCAGCGGCGGCGCTTAATATGGATGCAGTTATACTCACAAACGGCAGCAGTAATCCTTTATACCGCAGAGCAGCAAGAGTGAGCATGGGTACAGTATTTCAGATACCGTGGACATTTGCTGACATATCTGATAGTGACAGTGGGGAAACTTACATCGAAAGACTTCATGGACTTGGATTTAAAACAGCGGCAATGGCACTTGATGACAATTCGGTGAGTATTGATGATGAGAGAGTAAGGGCAGAGGAAAAACTTGCGATAATTCTTGGAACGGAAGGTGACGGGCTTTTAAAAAGCACGATATATGAGAGTGACTATACTGTAAAGATACCTATGTCACATGGAGTTGATTCACTAAATGTTGCGGCGGCAAGTGCGGTGGTATTTTGGGAACTTGGCGGTAAAAAATAAATTTTTATTGAAATAACTGCCAATTTAGGATAATATATATATTGAGAATTCTTTGAATACGAAAGACATATTCAGAGATAATACCAATTGTTGATAAGAAAATAGTTATGGTACACATTATCAGTGTACACAAACACAAATTTAACATTGTTCATAAATATTATTCATGAATATTACTCATGCAGATATAATGAACATAAACCTGATTTTTTGAGAGGAGAACAGAATATGAAGATAATTATGTTAGGTGCACCTGGAGCAGGTAAAGGAACTCATGCAAAGAAGATTACAGAAAAATATGGTATTCCGGCTATTTCAACAGGAGATATCTTTAGAGAGAATATCAAAAATGGTACAGAACTTGGAAAGAAAGCCAAGGAGTACATGGATGCTGGAAATCTCGTACCTGATGAACTTGTATGTGACCTTGTAGTAGACCGCCTTAAACAGGATGACTGCAAAAAGGGATATATCCTTGACGGATTCCCAAGAACAATACCACAGGCAGAGGCACTTACAGAGGCACTTGCAAAAGATGGTGATGCTATAGACTATGCACTTGAGATTTTCCTTGAAGATCAGGCTATTATAGACAGAATGGGCGGAAGAAGAGTCTGTAAGTCTTGTGGAGCAACATATCATGTAGTAAACATTCCTCCAAAGAAAGAGGGAGTATGCGATGAGTGCGATGGTGAACTTATCATAAGAGATGATGACGCTCCTGAGACTGTAAAGAAGAGACTTGATGTATATCATGAGCAGACAGCTCCACTTATTGATTACTATAAGAAACAGGGAATCTTAAAAGTAATTGACGGCTCAAAGGGACTTGATACATGCTTTGAGGAGATTTGTGGTATTCTTGAAGGTTAATTTTGCAAGAATTCGTATATAAAATTAAAAATATATATTTATAGTATTAACGGACACTATATGTGCATGATATAAATTGTCTCGATATCAAAAATATAAAGAAAGAAGGCACATTAACATTATGGCAGTAACAATTAAATCAGAACATGAAATTGAATTGATGCGTGAAGCAGGAAGGATTCTTGCAATAGTTCATGATGAACTTGCAAAGATTATCCGTCCGGGTATAAGTACATTTGAGATAAACAGAAAGTGTGAAGAAATTATAAGAAGTTATGATTGTATACCATCATTCCTTAATTATCAGGGATTTCCTGCATCAGTATGTACATCAATAAATGAGCAGGTAGTACACGGAATTCCAAACAAGAAAAATATTCTTAAAGATGGAGATATCATCAGTCTTGATACAGGTGTTATTTACAAGGGATATCAGTCTGATGCAGCCCGTACACATGCGGTAGGTGAGATTTCACCTGAGGATCAGAAACTGATTGATGTTACAAAACAGAGTTTCTTTGAGGGAATGAAGATGGCAAAAGCCGGAAATCATCTCTATGATATCTCAAAGGCAATTCAGGATTATGCAGAGTCAAACGGATTTTCAGTAGTAAGAGAGATGGTTGGACACGGCATAGGAAAAGAAATGCATGAAGAACCACAGATACCAAACTTCAAGCCTATCGGCAGAGGAATGAAACTTCGTGCAGGTATGACATTTGCAGTAGAGCCGATGATAAACAGAGGAAAGAAAGAGATCTGGATACTTGATGATGGCTGGACATGTGTCACAAGGGACGGTATGAACTCAGCACATTATGAAAATACGCTTCTTATCACAGAAGGAGAGCCAGAGCTTTTATCATACAATAAAGATCTGGCATAAGATTTAAAACTATAAATAAGGTCAGGCAGCGATGCAGAAATATCATGTCATTGTTTATAATATAATTAAACGGTGACAGATTACCGATACAGTATATGTTAAGGTTTGTATCATTGCCTGACTTAAAATAAGTAAATGATTTTTAATAAAGACGGAGGTTATTTATGTCTAAAGAAGATGTTATTGAAATTGAAGGAATCGTAGTTGAGAAACTTCCAAATGCTATGTTTAAAGTTGAACTTGAGAATGGACATCAGGTACTTGCACATATCAGTGGAAAACTCAGAAAAAACTTTATCCGTATTTTACCGGGTGATAAGGTTACTATGGAAATGTCACCATACGATCTTACAAAAGGGCGTATCACATGGAGAGATAAATAAGACGAATAGTGAAAGACAAATCATAGTGGTTTGTCTTTTTGTTTATTGTATGGCCTAAAGGCCTAATTTGCGAAATGTAGTTTCTCTTGGAGGAGAAATGGAATGGAGCAAATAAAAAAACCACCTGCTATGCAGGTGTGAGTAAATTCGCTTTAGCTTTAAGGAAAAAACCTCCTTTGCTATAATAAGTATTAGGCGTTTGCGAAACGCCACAAGCCGCATAAATACGGCATTTTTTTGTTAATAAAA
>NZ_JAHLQE010000092.1 GCF_018918235.1 Eubacterium sp. MSJ-13 | reverse complement strand
ATGTGAAATATATTATATTTCACATTATGCACAAAAAACGTGTGCAGAAATGAGGATTTTTATGAAAATTCGTGGAAAACTTATTATTTCTTTTTTGATAATCGCTATTTTTCCGCTCTGTGCAGGACTGGTCTGTTTCCATCTTATTGTACAAAACCAGACCGATATCTTATCTTCCTACTATAGTACACAAAGCGAGAACAGTTACGATTACGGACTGGTCTTAAACCCTGTCCAGCTCCTTTATAAACTCACTTTAAACGACTACAATAAACTTGTAAAAATTGCTGATGACTCTCCGGATAAGCTCCTTGATAAAAAATTTCTCGATGACACCTCACGCTCTATCTCATCCAAGGATTCTTTTATCGTGGTCTTTAAAGGAAAAAATGAATATTACATAGGAAATACTGATTTTTACGACTGTGTTTCAACTCTCCCTTCCTTTAGTGAATATTCAGCCGGAAAAAATGATAATATTCTTATCGACCAAAAAAGTTCAACACTAACACGAGGCAAAGATTTTTATTTTTCTGATGGTACTACGGGACAGCTTTTTCTTATCACAAAACTTTCCAATCTTATACCTAGATGGGAAAGCTCCGTAAGAGATATTGCGATTGCATTTACACTTATCCTGCTTACCACAGCAACTATACTTATAATATGGCTGTACCACAGTATCATAAAGCCTTTAAACATCCTGCGTATCGCCACAATGCAGATGGGCGAGGGAAATCTTGACAATCCCGTTCATGTAAACTCATGCGATGAGATAGGCATCTTGTGCCGTGATTTTGAGGAAATGCGTATCCGTCTTAAATCAATGCTTGAGGAGCGTATCCAATACGAAAATGACACAAGAGAAATGATGAGCAACATATCACACGACCTTAAAACACCTCTTACAGCTATAAAAGGTTACTCAGAGGGACTTATAGATGGTATCGCAAAGACACCTGAGAAGCAGCAGAAATACTTGAAAACAATATATTCAAAGGCAAACGATATGACATATCTTGTAGATGAATTGTCCCTTTTCTCAAAGATAGAGCAAAATTCAATTCCATATAATTTTGTGACATTTGATATCGCAGAATACCTTGAGAATTATATTGATGCCATCTCTTTTGATTATGAGTCAAACAATATGAACATTTCATATGAAAACACCGCACCTGAGGGTATAATGGTATCCGCCGATCCTGAACAGCTTCGCAGGGTTTTAAACAACATTACAGGAAATGCACTTAAATACAAGGATAAAGAGCATGGTAATCTGAGAGTCGCACTCTCCTACAAACCACATAAACAGAAAAAACCTCTGTATAGACAGATAAACAAAGACGGAACAGATGTAAATCCTCCGGTAAAGCCTGAAGAATTTGTACTTATAGAAATCTCTGATGATGGACCGGGAATTTCAGAAAAAGACCTGCCAAACATATTTGACAGATTTTTCAGGGCTGATGCATCGAGAAATTCCGCTAAGCGTGGAAGCGGACTCGGACTTGCCATCGTAAAGAAGATAATACTTGACCATGGCGGAAAGATATGGGCGAAAAGCACACCCGGAACAGGAACAAGTATTTATTTTACATTGAGGGTAAAAAACGGGCAAAACTGATATTTTGCCCGCTCTCCTCTCTCACACTTTAAATCTGTAACCGACACCCCAGATAGTCTCAATGTACTGTGGCTTTGCCGTACTTTCCTCGATTTTTTCCCTTATCTTCTTGATATGCACCGTCACAGTAGCTATATCACCAACCGACTCCATCTCCCATATCTCCTTAAACAATTCTTCTTTAGAATATACATGGTTTGGGTTTGATGCAAGAAATGTAAGCAGGTCAAATTCTTTTGTCGTGAAGTTCTTCTCAACACCGTTGATATAAACTCTCCTCGCAGTCTTATCAATCTTAAGCCCTCTTATCTCGATAACATCATTCTCCGGTGTTCCAGAAGCTGTAAGTCTTTTGTACCTCGCAAGGTGAGCCTTCACTCTGGCTATAAGCTCGCTTGGACTAAACGGCTTTGTAATATAATCATCCGCACCAAGACCAAGTCCCCTTATCTTGTCAATATCATCTTTCTTTGCCGAAACCATAAGAATAGGCGTATCCTTTTTCTCCCTAATATACTTACATATCTCAAAACCGTCCATCCCCGGAAGCATAATGTCTAAAAGAATAAGATCAAAATCCTCATCAAGAGCATGGGCAGCCCCCGAACTTCCGTCAGACTCAATAGCAACCTCAAAATCACTAAGTTCAAGATAATCTTTTTCAAGTTCTGCAATAGCAGCATCATCTTCGATTATTAAAATTTTACTCATATCTATATCACCTTTCATTGTAAAACAAGCATATTTTTATACACATTACCATTGTTATTTAGTTTATAGGAGCTTTTTCCTATAAATTCAAAAATAACAGTGCCATGTAATGACACTGTTATTATCTTAACAGATGCGGTTTTGTATGTCAAAACAAACAATACCCATCATTTTACTTAACTGTAACATTTACTTTCTTCGCATATCCATTTCTGGCATATACATAGATAACTGAAACATGTACATCTATAGTCTTTCCAATAGGTACCTTTTTACCATTGACAAGTTTATAGGCTTCAACATAAACTTTATAATTTTTTGCCTGTTTTATTCTCTTATACTGTCTGTTTCCCAAACATTGAAAGATATTCCTGTGCTTTCTGTAGTGATATATCCAGTTTTTTCTGAAGTCTTGCCAGAATGTCTCCCTCAGAAAGTCCAAATTCATAGCCTGTTTCAATAATTTCTTCTGCTCTGCCCTCTGCTTTTCCCTCTAATCTGCCTTCTGCCCATGTTTCTTCAAATACCGTACACATATCAGCACTTTCTTTCTTCGTTACCATATTATAATCTATCTTACAATTTGCTGCTCCTGCTACTGTCATTATAACCGATTTGTCTGCATCATGTTCTTCTGCATATTTTATCGCTTTTTCTTTTGTTTCTTTCAGCTTTTCATTTTTATTTAATAAGATTCCAAACAGATTGAACAAATCCCTATTGTTAATATTATGCAGTTTTAGATTATTCTTTCTTGCTTCTATCAGATGCATTTTGTAATCATTGACAAATGGCTGCATTTCTTTCGGTATATTTAACATTTCATGTAATGATAATGCCCCATCCCATGGATTTTCACCATAATAAACTACTATAGTGATAGAAAGTCAGGGTGATATATGTTCTGCCAGCGGCATTCTCAAACACGCCGGCACTTACGCACCGTATTTTGGTGCGTTAGTACCGCTGCGTGTTTGTATAGCGAAAGCGTGCCGCCTAAGAACATATATCACCCTGACTTTCGTCCATATGTCAAAAATTCTGTTAGCCCAAAAATCAGTTAAAATAAACCAACTCATCCTCCGGTTTCTGTGCCGGAACAACTTCCTCCGCATAAAATACAGGTCCCTCCTCGCCATACTCAGCCATAAACTTATACTCCATGCGTGCCGTTACTGTCACATACTGTCCGCTCTTTATCTGCGACCAGTCATCTGCCTTGCACAAAAAACCCATAAACTGAACATCATCTGCACAGCAGGTCATTGCGTATCTTCCAAATACCGCAAAGCCTTTATCAAGTCCACCCGGTTTTTGTATCATCCCGGTAAGTTTCAATGTCTTTCCGCTATATGTTTCCTGATGGTCTATCATATCAACATACCAGAGTCCGAAGTCACCCTCATTTACTTCTATAACATCTGCATTTACATCAAATGGCATTTCCTCTTTCATATCATAAAATGCATCATCCTCTGACTCGTAAACTATCTGTGCACGAGGATTTACGGCTTTTACGCTTCCTCTTATTGCAGATTTCTTTGTATTCTCAACAGTACATCTGTTTACGATTATCATCTCCGCAACCTTAAACTGTTCAACCATCAAAGACGGCATATTCTTCATATAAAGTGCGAATGTCTCATCATTTACAACATCAAGTGTCTGCATGATGACTTCTCTGTCAAAACAGATTTCCTCAAGCTCATCGTAAAGTTCAGGAATCTTTGCTGCTGACCACATTCCATTGTACTCGATGATTATCCTGTCAGGTCTGTGTTTCTTTAGGAATTTCTGAATGACTTTTCCGTTGAAAGACTCCTCGTCCTCAATATACTCGCAGACAGCACAGCCTTTCTTAAGGTCAGCCTCCTCATATTCTTCCTCACCCTCCTCGCAGGCAAGGATAAGTGTCTTTATCTTATCATCAAACATGTCATCAACTATAAGGTCTCTTACAAGGCTTGTTTTTCCAGCCTCAAGAAATCCCATGACAACATAAACCATCATTTCTTCTTTTCTCTTACCAAACATATTAATCCTTCCTACTTACTCACTATAAGTTGCACATATCGCATAACATTTTACAAAACTATCAATAAATCTTATATTGTGCAAGTATAACAAATAATGTTAGCAGACATTTTGTCGCCATCAGTCCTTAAAGGTGGTTTTCTCACCTTTTATGTACTGCTACGAGCGACAATATAGCGAGAGCGTGCCTGCGGTATTATTGTTATACTTGCACAATCAACACAGTATATATTTAGTTTTGTATCTATTTATGCTACATGAAAAAGCTCTTTTATTGCAGCTTCATTGAGGTTTGAACCGATTACGCATATTCTTCCTGTATAATCTGCTGCTCCTCTTCTAAGCTCAGTCTCCTCAGGTACAAGGTCAAAGTGGAACCACTCGCCCTCATCTGAAGCAACGATTCCCTTAGCGCGGAGAACCTCACCAAATGACTTATCACTTGCAAGTTTTGATACGATATCATTAAGTTCTTCCTCTGTAAACTTGTGAGCTGTCTCAACACCCCAGCTTGTAAATACATCATCCGCATGGTGATGACCATGGTCATGATCGTGATGGTGTCCGCAACCGCACTCTCCATCGTGGTCGTGATGATGCTCATGATCGTGGTCATGTCCGCAGCCACACTCCTCGTCGTGGTCGTGATGGTGATGCTCATGATCGTGGCCATGTCCACAGCCACATTCCTCGTCATGGTCGTGATGGTGATGCTCATGATTGTGGTCATGTCCACAGCCACACTCTTCGTCGTGATCATGATGATGGTCATGGTCATGCTCCTCAAGAAGTTCTTTCTCAAGCGTATTCACTTTTTCCATAGCTTCGAGAATGTTCTTTCCATCTATCTGATCCCATGGTGTCGTGATAACAGAAGCCTCATCATTCTTCTCTTTTATCATTGCGAGGACTTTTGCAAGTTTCTCCTCTGAAACATTCTGTGTACGGCTTAAGATTATAGTTCCTGCACTCTCAATCTGGTTGTTGTAGAACTCGCCGTAGTTTTTCATGTACATCTTGCATTTTGATGCGTCAACTACTGCTGCCGTACTATTTATCTTCACATCATCTCCGATATTTTTAACTGCCTTTATAACATCAGAAAGTTTACCTACACCTGAAGGCTCAATGATAACTCTGTCAGGGCTGTACTTTTCAAGCACATCTTTAAGTGCATTTCCAAAATCTCCGACAAGAGAACAGCAGATACATCCTGAATTCATCTCTGTTATCTGGATGCCTGACTCTTTAAGAAATCCACCGTCTATGCCTATCTCACCAAATTCATTTTCGATGATAACAAGCTTCTCACCCTGAAATGCATCTGCTACGAGTTTTTTAATAAGTGTAGTCTTTCCTGCTCCTAAAAATCCTGAGATAATATCAATTTTTGCCATTTTTATAACTTCCTTTCTCAAATTTAATATATTGATATTGTGATGCCACCGATGCCGCCTCGCTATCCAACACTGCGATTACGCAAACATCTTCAATCTTATTGCCGTTGTCTGCCTGACATTTGCATCATATATCTAAAAATCTGCCTTAGTCGCCTCGTACATTGCTATACTGGCTGCTATAGGGAGATTTAAACTGTCTATCTTGTCTGAATGAGGAATGATGACCGACTTTCCTATCTTTGAAAATTCGTGTGGAAGTCCAGTTGCCTCATTGCCGAATATAAGTGAAAATTTACCCTGTGGTCTTACATCATGAAGTTTTACCTTGGCATCTAGCATAAACGGATATAACTCCCTGTCACCATATTTTTTCATATATTCATCAAATGTATCAAAGTATACAAACTCTGTTGAAAATATTGCTCCCATAGATGCTCTTACAACCTTAGGATCAAACGCATCAACAGCAGGTCTAATGATAGCCATACGGTTCATTCCAAACCCAAGTGCACTTCTCATAATCGTTCCCATATTGCCTGCATTTGAAGGATTTACGAGAACTATGTGCGAACTGTCATTATCAAGCTCAGACTCAAATTTCCTGAACTCACCTATCACATAACAGTTTTCTTTCTGTGACAGGACATTAAATATCTTGTCAGCATAAACCACCTCTATATCTGAGTCTTTGCAAAGTTTAAGAAGTTTATCCAAAGTATCACCCTGTTTCATCGCAGAGTGCACAAATACCCTGTTCACATATTCAGTTTTAAACTTTAAAAGTTCAAAAGTAAGTGTGATACCAAGTGAATATGATACACTATCTTCCTTCCGATATCTTTTATAGGTTGCCATCCATCATTCCTCCAATCCACTCACGGAAAAGAGAGGATATAAAAATCCTCTCTCTAGTCAAAATTCCAAAATCATTCTTCGATAAATATATTTATTGATAATTCCCCTATATCAGATGTAAATGGGACACAAAACATCTGCTTACTGCTTTCACCATGTTCCTCACCGGTACTATAATCAGGTGTTGTAATATCTATGATAATACCATCATTTGCAAATACCGTAGCTGCGTTTCCGGCAATCATATTTCCAAGTTCTGATATAGCACTCTGTCCAATTGCATCAATCTCACTGACAGGCATCATCATCATTTTCGATATAACCGCAAGTGCCGTTTCATAGTGGAGACTCAGAACAACCTCACCCTTCAGGGCACCGATAATTCCGAGTTTTATCAAAGAACTATCTCCCTCATATTTATCATCCTTTACGAAAGGCTTGCCCATATTGAGATCGAGCATACAAATGTCTTTCATGATCTTACTTACTGAAATGATAAATGGATTGACATGTTCTGCCTTCACTTAATCACCTACCTTTTCTTTTGTTTCATTAAATAATTATAACAAATTGCACTGTTTCTGTAAATGAAAAAACAATAACTTTTGATTAACTAATTGTAAATACTTCCCAAAATTTATTACTTATATCTACTTTTGCTCCTGAAAGCCATTCTGAGTATTTCTCTTTAAACATTTTTGTCTGTCTCTCGTTTATGATTTCCTCTTTTTTGGCATATGTGGCATCTTCATCATTATCATCTACACAATAAATAATATAGTAACCTGTCTGTCCACCTATTATATTGCTCATTTTTCCTTTTTTTAACGAAAATGCTGCATCTATAGCTTCCTTATCCAATAACTTTGTATCTTTTCCTATAGTTGCCTCACTTACACTGCTGTCAGTATTTGCCTCAGCATAATCAGAAAAACTTTCTGCTTTTTTCGCCTCCTTTAACATTCCTTTAATGCGTGTAAATGTTTTTGCCTTATCAGATACACTCATGTTTATTTTTCTGCCGTTTTTATCTGTTCCTTTTGTAATCAGCTCAAGATACTGGATTTTTATCTGCTTTGCCTCATCATCCGTCACATTTGTATCGGCTGCATCGGTAGCCACATAAAACATTTTGTTGGCAAGTATGTTATCTTCAAATAACCCCTGCACATTCTGTATATTTAGTGCATATTTTTTTCTGTCTTTACTGCTCGCATCCTTGACAAGCTTTTCCGCATCCTGCAATGCCTGGTCCTTTTCATCTCCATCAAGCGTTATTCCCTGCTTTGCAGCATTTTCGCCAATTATCTTAAGCTGCGTTATCATACTGACTATCTCTTTTTTTGCCTTATCACCTATAGTTGTATCGTCATCTATCTTGTAACTCCATAAAGCTTTTCCAAAACTTCCCTCATATTGGTTTTTGAGAAGATAAGAATAGTTTAATACTTCCTCATATTTTACGCCAGTCTCTCCAATCTTCATAACGATAGAATTTTGTGTAATATCTCCCGTTTCAAGATGTACACTCTTTGTACTCTTACTCTTTACCGTTTTACTTTCTGTTCCGGCTGTTTTCGTGCAGCCTGACAACAGCATTGACGCTGCAAGCATAATGCATAATGCACCTTTTGTATATCTATTTTTTATCATATAGCCCTCCAATACTTTTAATCACACCCTCAACAATATTAAATATTTCGTCTGATGTCAACTTTTTTTCATTTTTTATTACATTTTTCGACGGCATCCTGTAAAAATTTCCCGATGAAGCCATCTTTTTTTCTTTCTTCATAATATAAAGAAGATATGGCTCTTTATTTCCAATGTATTTTATCTTTCCCTGATACTCGTCAATCATTTTCTTTAATTTTTCTGCATCAGGAGTCTTTCTTTCATATAAATAATATCTTATGCCATCCTCTTTCTGAATTATCCTGCTTATATAAGCCTTATGTGCATCAGCTTTAAGCATTGCAACACGCAGAAGATTATCTACCGCAGACGGCATATCACCAAACCTGTCAGTAAGTTCCTCCTGCATCTCACTGTATTCTTCAACATTTTCAATTGCCGCTATCCTCTTATACATATCGAGTTTCTGATACTCACTCTTTATATAAGTATTTGGAATGTACGCATTTACGTTTATATCTATCTCTGTCTCAAATTCTTCCGAAACATCAGTTTCTCCCTTTAAGTGGCGTACCGCCTCATTTAGCATTTTGCAATAAAGGTCATAGCCTACCGCCTCCATGTGCCCTGACTGTGCCTCACCTAAGAGATTTCCAGCTCCTCTTATCTCAAGGTCACGCATCGCAACCTTTATTCCTGAGCCAAGTTCCGTAAACTCCTTGATAGCTGCAAGTCTTTTTTCTGCTATCTCTTTAAGAACCTTATTGCGCTTATACATAAGAAATGCATATGAATTCCTGTTCGACCTTCCAACCCTTCCCCGGAGCTGATAAAGCTGTGAAAGTCCCATCTGGTCTGCATTATCAATTATTATGGTGTTTACATTTGATATGTCAAGACCTGTCTCGATGATAGTTGTCGCAACAAGCACATCTATTTCACCGTTGATAAATGCCATCATTATCTTTTCAAGCTGTCTTTCGCTCATCTGACCATGTGCATAAGCTACATTGGCATCAGGCACGAGCTTTTGTATCTCCATAGCCATCTCATCTATGCCTTTTACCCTGTTATATACATAAAATATCTGGCCGCTTCTTGCAAGCTCCCTGTTTATCGCTTCTCTTATTATCTCGCCATTATGCTCCATAACAAATGTCTGAATCGGAAGCCTGTCAACAGGCGGTTCCTCGAGTACACTCATATCCCTTATTCCCGCAAGGCTCATATGAAGTGTCCTTGGAATCGGTGTGGCACTCAGCGTAAGTACATCCACATCACCCTTTATCTGTTTTATCTTCTCTTTATGGGCAACTCCAAAACGCTGTTCCTCATCAACTATCAAAAGCCCCAGATCCTTAAATTCAACATCCTTTGATAAAAGCCTGTGCGTTCCGATAATTATGTCGACCTGACCTTTTTTTAATCCCTCAAGTGCTTTCTTCTGCTGTGCGGGCGTCCTGAATCTTGAAAGCATCTCCACACTGACTGGATAATCTCCAAGTCTTTCCTTAAATGTATTGTAATGCTGCTGTGCGAGTATTGTAGTCGGAACAAGAAAAGCTACCTGTTTTCCGTCATTTGCCGCTTTAAATGCAGCTCTTATTGCGACCTCGGTCTTTCCATAACCAACATCACCGCATATAAGGCGATCCATTATCTTACTGCTCTCCATATCATTCTTTGTAGCTTCTATAGCATCAAGCTGGTCCCTTGTCTCGTCAAATGGAAACATATCCTCAAATTCAGTCTGCCATACCGTATCCTTTCCAAAACAGTAGCCCTGTGTCTGCTGCCTTTTAGCATATAAAAGCACAAGTTCCTTTGCAACTTCATTTACAGCATGCTTTACCCTGCTTTTTGTTTTCTTCCACTCTGTTGAATTGAGCTTATTAAGTTTCGGTTTCTTTGCAACATCCTGTCCCGCATATTTCTGTAATACATCAAGCCCTGAAACCGGAACATAAAGATTTCCGCCATCACCGTACTCTATCTTAACAAAATCTTTTGTGACATTGTCAACTCTTATCTTCTCTATACCCCTGTATATTCCAAGACCATGTTCTTCATGCACTACATAATCGCCTACATTTAATTCATTAAAACTCTGTATTGCTTTTCCATCGATCTTCTTCTGCTTCTTTTTCCTGCGTTTCTGCTTTGCACCAAAAATGTCACCTTCAGTTACAACAACAAATTTCTGTGCTTTATATTCAAAACCTCTGCGAAGCCAGCCATAACTTGTCATAACCTCGCCCGGTTTTATCTCATCTTCAAGCGACTCACGATAAAAAGCGGGTATATCATAACCACCCAAATCTTTTGCAAGCCTCTCGGCTCTTATTTTTGAACCTGATAAGATAAGAATACGGTACTTTGCCGCACGCCACTTTTTTATATCTTCTATAAGTATCTCAAAATGCTGGTTATACGATGGAAGTGACTGAACTGATATATTTAATTCATCTTTAACTTTTAACCCTTTGGGGATAATATCCAAAAGTGACAGATAAACAGTGCGCTTGCTCTCAAGCCTTGCCATGACATATGCGGATGAATATATCACATCAGCCTGTGACGGAAGAATATATCCCTTCTCAAGTCTTCCCTGCATACTCTCCCTAAACTCACTCTCAACAGCTTCAATCTTCTCAATACAACGGACAGGTTCGTCTACAAAAAAGATAGTATTTTCCTCATCGAAAAGATCAAAAAAGCTACTTGTTGATATGTCAAAATATTTAGTAAAGCTCTCAAGTCCCATACGCCCATGATACATGTCAAAATTCAGTCTTATCTGCTCTACGGTATCAGTAAGCCTGTTTAATGCATCATGGTTCTTGTCCTTTTTGAACTTTTCAAGCATCTTTTTGTATTCTTTTTCTATTTTTGAAAGTGCACTCTTTAACTGTTCTCCAGACAGCGTCATCTCAGATGCCGGTGTTATCTCCACCTTATCCATCCTCTCAATAGAACGCTGGCTCTGTACATCAAATGCCCTTATCGTGTCAACCTCATCGTCAAAAAATTCTATACGGACGGGACATTCCATCGTAACTGGAAATATGTCCGTTATACCTCCACGCACTGAAAAATCTCCTGGATTTTCAACCTGTGTCTGTCTTTCATAACCCATATCAACAAGTTTCTTTTCAAGACCTTCCAGATCAACAATATCAGCTTCTTTTATAACAAATCTCGCATTTTTTGATGCCTGACTGTCCATTATGCAGTCAAGCCCTGCATCAATAGTCGTTATAACAGTTCCACACTCATTTTTTAACATCGCATCAACAACCTTAAGTCTCTCCGTACTTATCGCATTTCCCTGTATGTCAGCCCCGAAAAAAATGACATCCTTTGCCGGATAATACAGCACACTCTTATCAAACAGGCGGTAATCGTCATATATCTCTCTTGCTCTTATCTCATTTTCCGCAATTATGACTCTCCATTTTTCCGCCTGTGACAATCCATATATCATATGGCATTTCTGTGTATCTATACAACCTGAAATATGCAGCGGAAATTTGTTTTTGCGAATATCATCTTCCGCAGCCTTATATGCGTTTATCTCATCCAAAGGTGCAATAAACGCTCCCATCAGTTCACTCATCTTATGAAAGCCTCCCCTCATCAAAAACTATGATCATATCTCTTAAATGTCTTTTACTAAAAATATTTGTTATACTGCCATGTTTAATGACAACAAAACTCACAGACAAAAATGTCTGTGAGTTTTTCCTTAGTTCATACTAATCACACTAATTAAACTTATTCATCGCCGTTCTTATGTCATCATTTATAATAATGTTACAAGCCTCCGAAGCATTGTCAAGTGCTTCTCTTATGACCGGTTCTTCATCCCTTGAAAATCTTCCAAGAACATAGTCCGCAAGATCCCAGCCTTTTGGCTTCTCACCTACTCCTATCCTTACTCGTGGAAATACCTGTGTTCCAAGATGACTTATGATATTTTTTATGCCATTATGTCCTCCGGCACTTCCCTTTTCCCTTATGCGGAGCCTTCCGGGTGCAAGGTTTATATCATCATATATGATTATAAGTTCCTTTTCAGGGTCTATCTTGTAGTAATCAACAAGTTCCCGTATACTTTCACCGCTTAAATTCATATAAGTCTGCGGCATTGCAAGAATAACTTTCTGTCCCTCTATATATCCCTTTCCACAAACTGCTTTATGTTTTTTTATGTCAAGTGAAATATTGTATTTATCCGCAAGAACAGTTATGGCAGAAAAGCCAATATTGTGTCTTGTCCCATCATATTTTCTTTCAGGATTCCCAAGTCCTGCTATAATGTACATATTACTCCTCATTTCTTATCAAATTTATATCTTTTCACCCATATGTAATGTATTTCCGGTATACTGCTGAAGCATATTACTATCGACCACATGGCGGTTATCCATAGTTTTCATAATGTCTTTTATCTGCATACTGCGGGCAACCGCACTATCACCGAGATTATATAATTTATTATCTTTAAATGATAAAACAAACGGCTCAAGCACATTACTCTCATTTGAAGTGACAACAAGCCCTTTATCCCCATTAGTAAACTCCACACATACTCCTGGACTTAATATGTTTATGCTGTCAAGAAGAGCATCAACAACTTTTTTGTCAAATTCACCAACATGATCCAACAAATAGCGTACTGCTGCTATTTCTGACAGAGGCTCATCACCAAATTTCATAGCTGTCATATTGTCAAAATAATACGCCACTTTAATTATCTCCACACTAAGTATATCTGGAAATTTACTAGGAGCTCCCGGCATATCAGGATGAAGCATCGGTATTAAAACCATAAGTATTCTCCTTATATCAGGAGAAAGATCTGTGTTGTTCTTAAATTCCTGCCATGAACTCTGATATGCCAATACTATCTTTCTGCCCTCATCAGCCATAAGTTCTTCTGTTTTCTTTTTTCTTAACTGCACAGGTATCGAAAGTCCTCCAACATCATGCAGCAGTGCTGCGGCAACTAGATCCAGCTGCTCTTTAAAAGCAAGACCAAGCTTGTTTGAAATGAGTGCACATAATATTGCAGTATTAAGAGAATGTTTATATATATAATCATCATTACTTCTCAGATTTTGTATAAAGTTAATCTTATGATGAAGTGAGCCGTACTTTTTAAGAAGCTGATTTATAAACTGATACATATTATCATCTTTTTTATTATCAGAATATGCATCGAGTATCTCTCTTATTATAAATATTGACATTGCCTGGAATCTCTCAAATTCAATATCATCTTCAGACATCGGTGGAACAGGTTCCGCCGGCTCAAGTACATAAATACCTATCAGTCCAAAATTCTCTACACTGATAATACCCTGGCTTGTAATTTTAGAATTACGCTCATAAAGCATTACACCATTTTTATTGTATATAGGTTTGGCAAGCCTCATTCCTGGCTTAAGATCCTCTGTTTTCACAAATAACATCCTATGTGTCCTCCAATTCAACCTCTTTTCATCTCATGAACTATTTAATTGTCCTTTTCCTTACGTTTCTCTGCAAGATTATTTGTAACTCTGTTGTAAAGTTCTACGGCTGCATTATATCCCATCTTTTTCTGTCTGTGGTTTACTGCTGCCGACTCACAGATAATAGCAACATTTCTTCCCGGTCTTATCGGAATCGAATGACACACTACTTTGCTGTCTAGGAATTCTATATACTGCTCCTCAAGTCCAAGTCTGTCATATTCCTGTTCTTTATTAAATTCTTCAAGTTTGATGACAAGGTCTATCTCCTGCCAGTCCTTAACACTCTCTACACCGAAAAGTGCTTTTGCATCAATAATACCTATGCCTCTAAGCTCGATAAAATGTCTTGTTATGTCAGGCGAGCTTCCTATAAGTGAATTGTCACTTACCCTCTTTATCTCAACAACATCATCCGATACAAGACGGTGTCCTCTGTGGATAAGTTCAAGTGCCACTTCTGATTTACCTATCCCGCTCTCACCCATGATAAGCACACCCTCACCATATATATCAACTAAAACTCCATGAACTGAACACCTCGGTGCAAGTTCAGCACCAAGCCATCTTATAAGTTCAGCCATAAACGGTGATGTAGCTTTGCGGCTTCTAAGAAGCGGTACATGATATTTGTTTGCAAGGGCAACTATCTCATCCTCTATCCATATCTCCCTGCAATATACGATACATGGCGGCTGTCCCTTGTCTTCACTTCCTGCCATGATCCTCTCCATCATTGCAACGCTGTGTTCCATTCCTTTCTGCTGCATATAAGTATGTTCCACATGACCTATTATCTGTATACGGCTTGAATCAAAATAATCAAAATATCCCGCAAGCTGCAACGCCGGCCTGTTTACCTCATTCTGCGTTATCTTGATGTCGTCTATATTGACATCAGGTGTACAATTCTCCAGTTTAAGTGCCTCTATCATATCTTTAAGAGACACGCTATATTCTCCCTGCATCCTTTTCTCCTCCTTGATGAAAAAATTTATAAACGCTTTTGGCAGCCTTCTCATTCATGCTGTCAACTCCAGCCAGTTCATCGACTGATGCATTCTTTATCGCATCTATAGAAACAAAATGTCTCATAAGTGCCTTTCGTCTTTTCTCTCCGATACCTGTGATATCGTCAAGAACCGATCTGACCTGCTCTTTACTTCTGAGTGAACGGTGGTACTCTATTGCAAAACGATGCACCTCATCCTGAATCCTGGTCATCAGACGAAATCCTTCGCTGTTTGTGTCTATCGGAATCTCATGTTCGTTGAAAAACAGTCCTCTCGTCCTGTGATTGTCATCTTTTACCATTCCGCACACTGGAATGTCTATATTTAACTCCGAAAGAACCCTCATCGCTATATGAACCTGTCCGACACCTCCATCCATCATGATAAGGTCAGGAAATTTTGTGAAACTGCCAAATTCAGATGAAAGATTCTTCTCATCCAGCTCTTTCATTTCCGAAAGACCATGACTGAACCTGCGTTTAAGTACCTCATACATACTTGCATAATCATTTGGCCCTTCAACAGTTTTTATCCTGAACTTCCTATAATCGCTTTTCTTAGGTCTGCCATCATCAAATACGACCATCGAGCCTACCGACTGAAAACCGCTTATATTTGATATGTCATAAGATTCCACACGGGATATGTCCCTAAGACCAAGCCACTCACATATCTGTTTCATAGCCCCTGTCGTCCGCTCCTCCTCGCGCTTTATCTTCTCCATATCTTTTGTAAGAACCATGGCTGCATTTTTGTGGGCAAGCTCGACAAGTCTTTCTTTCTGTCCTTTTTTTGGAACGACTACACTGACTTTTCCTCCACGCTTCTCACTGAGCCACTTTTCTATGAGTTCTGATTCTGATATTTCATATTCTACCATGACTTCACGAGGAATAAAAGGTGTTCCGGCATAAAATTGTTTAATAAATGCCTGAAGCATATCACTCTCTTTCTCCCCGTAACTTCCCTTAAGATGAAAATGATCTCTCCCTATAAGTTTTCCTTCTCTTATAAAGAAAACCTGTACGACAGCCTCCTCATTTGTCCTCGCAATTGCGACAACATCCCTGTCCATTCCACCAAAATCATTTATCTTCTGTTTAACGGACATTTTTTTTACACTCTCTATAAGGTCTCTGTAGCCAGCCGCCTGCTCATATTCCATCTTTTCAGATGCAGCATACATCTTTTCCTCAAGGTATTCGATGACCTGCTTATAATCGCCCTCTATCAGTTTTAAAGCCTTATTAAAATTCTTAGCATAATCTTCCTTACTTATATATCCCTGACAAGGTGCACTGCACTTTCCGATATGATAATTAAGACATGGTCTTTCTTTTCCGATATCTCTTGGAAGAACTCTCCTGCATGTCCTTATCTGATATATCTTATGTGCAAACTCAAGCGTGTCCCTCGCCGCCGTCACATTTGTAAACGGTCCGAAATATTTGCTTTTATCCTTTTTCTGCTGCCTTGAATATATAAGTCTCGGAAAATCCTCATAAACAGTTGCTTTTATATAAGGATATGTCTTGTCATCCTTGAGCATCGTATTGTATTTTGGCTCATGCTCTTTTATCAGATTATTCTCAAGTACGAGAGCTTCCACCTCAGAATCCGTAATTATATACTCAAAATGGTCTATCTGCGATATCATCCTCTCAATCTTTGGAGATACCTTCCTGCCCGCCTGAAAATACTGCCTCACCCTGTTTTTAAGGCTTATCGCCTTTCCGACATATATGATTGCATCACTCTTGTCATGCATCAGATAAACACCGGGCTTTGCAGGCAGTTTCTTTAATTCTTCTTTTATATCAAACACTTTTTAAAACCACCTGCCCTCCCTGTCATCTTGCAGTCATATCACTTTTCCTATCATAGAAAGTCGCTGCAAAAACATTATATCTCATCAGAATCCTGTGTTTCATTGTCAGATGTTGTCTTAGAAGTATCTTTTTCAACATTTTCTTTTGACAATGTAACTGTTTTATTTTCTTCTTCCATGTTTTCTGTTTCTGTATTTTTGGTCTCTATATTTTCTTTTTTTCTGTTTTGCATTTCTGCCGTCTGAGCTTCTGTGCTCTCTGTTTTATTATCTGTGCTGCCTTTTTCATCTTCTTCGTTATCTTTTTTCACAGAAGCAGGTTTCATAAATTTATTTATGACATTTGCAACTCCGTCCTCATTATGTGAAAGTGTCACATAATCAGCCGACTGCTTTACCTTATCCTGTGCATTGCCCATCGCAACACCCATTCCCGCATATCTGAGCATCGGCATGTCATTTATACTGTCACCCACACAGATAACCTTATCTCTGTTTATGTCAAGATAACGCATAAGTTTCTCAACGGCAACTCCCTTGTCAACATACTTAGGAAGAAGTTCAACAAAATGAGGATCAGAACGGAATACATTCACCTTATCTCCAAACATTTCTGCCATGTGATTTTCGACTTTCTTCATATTATCCGGCTCACCGCTGAGTAATATCTTGTTAAATCCAAAGTTTACGGCTTTTACAAAATCATTTACTTCCCTTACTGCAACATCACATGCTGCCGCATCAAGTTCCACATATCTGTTAAGTCCGTTTCCGGCAATAAGTTCCTTGGCTGCATCATTATAAACAGCGATAGAAACACCTGACTTCACAGCTTCATTATATACCTGTCCTAATAACTCACCCGGAACCATCTGATTGTAAATACACTCACCCGTCTTACAATTTACGACTGTAGTTCCGTTGTAAGCTATAACATAACCGCCAAACTTCTCAAGCTGTATCTTTGACGCATTTTTTCTGATGCCTGCTATTGAGCGTCCTGATGCAATGGCAACTTTTTTGCCCCTTTTCTGTGCATCAACTATAGCATCTACTGTCTTTTCACTTATCTGCTTGTCTGAGTCGAGCAAAGTTCCGTCAACATCAATGACTATCGCATCATAGAGGTCACCCTCTGGTTCTTCTATTCCTTTTACCTTGCGGAATATTTTCATAAATTCCTTACCTGTGATAGTCTCATGCTCGATAAGAAATTCTGCAAGTTTGTCAAGGGCATCCCTGTCACCTCTTAAAAGCTCCTCGGCTTTTGCGTAACACTCTTTGAGAATACGCATAACTTCCTGATCTATCTCTGCCTCTGTCGCATCACCACAGTTCAATACAGTTCTTCCGTCAAGATATTTATTCTGGACTGACTCAAGTCCTATCATTCCAAACTTGTCTGTCATTCCATACTGTGTTACCATCGCTCTCGCAAGTGAGGTAGCCTTCTCAATATCGTTTGAAGCACCTGTCGTAATAGAATTAAATACCACCTGCTCGGCAGCACGTCCACCAAAGAGAGTAACTATCCTTGTCAGTATCTCATCTTTGCTCATAAGATATTTTTCTTCCTCAGGCACCTGCATAACATAACCCAGAGAACCCATCGTTCTTGGAACGATAGTAATCTTTTGCACCGGCTCAGCATTTTTCTGTAATGCCGTTACAAGTGCATGACCTACCTCGTGGTAAGCAACTATCCTCTTTTCTTCTTTTCCTAAGATTCTGTCTTTCTTTTCCTTACCTGCAATGACAACCTCGACAGCCTCAAAAAGATCTGCCTGGCTTACAGCTTTTCTTCCGGCACGAACCGCCATTATCGCACCTTCATTTATCATATTGGCAAGGTCTGAACCTACCGCACCGCTTGTTGCAAGTGCAATTGCATCAAAATCAACAGAATCATCCATAAGCACATCTTTTGCATGTACTTTAAGAATATCAACACGACCTTTAAGGTCAGGTTTTTCAACTATTATCCTTCTATCGAAACGTCCCGGACGAAGAAGTGCCTTGTCAAGTACCTCAGGTCTGTTTGTCGCACCGAGTATTACAAGACCTTTTGATGAATCGAAACCATCCATCTCTGAAAGGAGCTGGTTAAGTGTCTGCTCCCTCTCATCATTTCCACCGCCATACTGACTATCCCTGCTCTTACCTATCGCATCTATCTCATCGATAAAGATGATACATGGGGCCATAGACTGTGCCTGTTTAAACAGATCTCTTACTCTGGATGCACCTACACCAACAAACATCTCCACGAAATCTGAACCTGAAAGCGAGAAAAATGGAACTCCCGCCTCACCTGCAACTGCTTTTGCAAGAAGTGTCTTACCTGTTCCCGGAGGTCCTACGAGAAGTGCACCCTTAGGAAGTTTTGCACCTATCTCAGTATATTTTCCCGGATTGTTAAGAAAATCGACAAGCTCATTGAGAGACTCCATAGCCTCCTCCTGTCCCGCAACATCCTTAAATGTAACACCTGTTGCCTTCTGGACATACATCTTTGCGGTACTCTTTCCTACACCCATCATGCCGCCTGAATTTTTTGACATCATGCGTACAACAAAGAAAAGACCGCCCCACAACAAAAGTATAGGTAAAAATGTTGTTATCAGCATGTACATAAGACTTGATGAACCAGAAGAAACTTCTTTTGAAAATTCAACATTTGCTTTTTCAAGTCTGTTTATAAGGTTGTAATCCATTGAGATGACACCTGTATAATATGTGACTTTATAAATATTATTTGCCTGCTGTGCCGGTGTTATCTTGATTTCATCTGATGTTATGACTACCTTTGACACCTGACCGTTATCAAGCATATTTAAGAACTGGTCATATGTTATTTCTTTATTTGAAGCTTTCTCTACCTGACTGTTCATAAAAGAGAACATAAGAAAGATAACTAATGCCACAACTAAACAAATTACTACGCTTCTTCTATTTTGATTTTTTTTCGGATCCTGATTATTATTATTTTCCATCTGCAAGACCTCCCCGTTTTATTATTACGATGTATCCGCATTTTTATCCACTTTTTAATGTATACTTATGTCTATCATAAACAGCAAATATCCTCCGCATCATCGTTCTATCCGTATCATTATAAAGCTAGTTGCCGCATAAATCAATAACCTACAATCTGAATAAATTGTGAAATAATCTTTATAAACTATAAACACGAAATGTTTTTTGTATATTTTCCACAAAAAAAACTTTAAATACTGTCATAAATACTAATTGAACAATATATACTTTATGAGTTATAATAGAAGATATTTGTTTAATGAATACAATTAGAGAGTACAATTAATTAATTTAACATACAAGGAGGATATTTTAATGGCAGTCAAATATGTATTTGTAACTGGTGGCGTTGTTTCCGGTCTCGGAAAAGGTATCACAGCAGCATCTTTGGGCAGATTGCTCAAAATGCGTGGATACAGCGTGACAATGCAGAAGTTCGATCCATATATCAATATTGACCCGGGTACTATGAACCCTGTACAGCACGGTGAGGTTTTCGTAACAGATGACGGTGCCGAGACAGATCTTGACCTCGGACATTATGAGCGTTTCATCGATGAAAGTCTGACAAAACAGTCAAATGTAACAACTGGTAAGGTCTATTGGTCAGTTTTAAACAAAGAACGCCGCGGAGATTACGGCGGAGGTACAGTTCAGGTCATCCCTCATATCACAAACGAGATAAAAAGCCGTTTTTACCGCAATGACGGATGCAAGGACACACAGATAGCCATCATAGAAGTAGGTGGTACAGTAGGTGATATCGAAAGCCAGCCTTTCCTTGAGTCTATCCGTCAGTTCCAGCATGATATCGGACATGACAATGCTATCCTTATCCATGTAACACTTATCCCTTACCTTAAAGCCTCAGGGGAGATGAAGACAAAACCTACACAAGCAAGTGTTAAGGAACTTCAGGGAATGGGTATCCAGCCTGATGTTATCGTATGCCGTACAGAACTTCCTCTTGAAGAAGGTCTCAAGGATAAGATAGCACTCTTCTGTAATGTTCCTACAAAGAGTGTTTTACAGAACCTCGATGTTGAGACACTCTACGAAGCACCTCTCGCTATGGAAAAAGAACATCTTGCAGATGTTGTTTGTGAAAAACTTGGTCTTGACTGCCCAGAACCTGACATAACTGAGTGGCAGAATATGGTCGACACACTTAAAAATCTTGATAAAGATGTAACTGTTGCCCTTGTCGGCAAATATACTTCACTTCATGATGCATATATCAGTGTTGTCGAGTCATTAAAACATGGCGGACTTGCTCACAAGAGCAATGTCAATATCAAATGGATACCATCCGAGGAATTAAACGAAGGAAACGCATCGGAACTTCTCGGCGATGTAAGCGGAATCTTAGTTCCGGGAGGATTTGGTGACAGAGGAATCGACGGAAAGATAGTTGCCATCAAATATGCTAGAGAAAACAATATTCCATTCCTCGGTCTCTGCCTCGGCATGCAGCTTGCAATCGTTGAATTTGCAAGACATGTTGTCGGCTTCCACGATGCACACAGTATAGAACTTGACCCTCAGACTACACATCCTGTCATCCATCTTATGCCTGAACAGGACGGTATCGAAGATATAGGTGGTACTTTAAGACTTGGTTCTTATCCTTGTGTACTTGATAAAAGTTCAAAAGCTTATGAACTTTACGGCGAGGAAACTATCCATGAAAGACACAGACACCGCTATGAAGTAAACAATTATTACCGTGAAGACCTTGAAAAAGCAGGACTTCTCCTCTCAGGTCTCTCTCCTGACGGCAGAATTGTTGAAATGTGTGAGATTCCAACTCATCCTTGGTTTATCGCAACACAGGCTCACCCTGAATTTAAATCAAGACCAAACAGACCACATCCATTATTTAAAGGATTTGTAGGTGCGGCACTTAAATATCAGGAAGACAACAGATAATCATAAATATGTATACAAATGAAGTGCCTGCCCCGTTTTAAGGGGGCAGGCATTTAAATTTGGTTCATCTGTTGCAAAGTATATCATCATCAAGTATTATATTTTTAATAAACAGTGTCACCGCATAGCATAGTCAAGCGGATATTCGCAATCCGCTCCACTGCTTGCTTGATAGTTTTAAAATTGCGATAAATTATTATAATAATGGGAATGAGGAGCAAAAAATGACAACAAACAACAAACATAATAAAAACTCTGGCAGACAGACATTTTTCATGGTAGCCGCACTTCTTTTGTGCTGTTCCATCATCTTAAGTATTGTTGATAAAAAGCACAACGAATTTAATTCTTCGCAGTATGACAATACATATTCAAACTCAGTCCGTGCCGCAAGCATGGACACGACCGACTTAGACTCTGATGTTTCTGACGGAAATACTGTTTCTACCGGAAGTGCGATTTCAACAGGAAGTTCTATCACCTCCGATGAGGTAAGAGGCGTATGGATTTCATTCTTAAGTTACAGCAATAAGGGTTATACAAAAAAAAGTTTTACCACTTATATAAACAATGTATTCAAAAAATGCAAATCAAATGGTTATAATACCGTTTTCGTACATGTACGCATGTTTTCAGATGCAATGTACCCTTCAAAATATTTTCCGTGGTCGGTTTACGCATCAGGAAAAGCAGGTAAAAATCCTGGATTTGACCCGCTTAAGATAATGGTCGATTCTGCCCATTCCATGAACCTCTCGATTCATGCATGGATTAACCCCTACAGGATCACATCTTCCACTACAAACATAAATTCTCTGCCTAAAAATTCATATGCATACAAATGGGCTAAATCTTCTTCAAAAGCCAAACGGAGAAATGTCCTGAAATTTGGCAGCGGACTTTATTACAACCCTGCAAAAGCGGATGTAAGAAACCTTATAACTAAAGGTGTAAAAGAAATCGTTCAGAATTATAAAGTTGATGGAATACATTTTGACGATTATTTCTATCCAAACCTTGGAAGCAGCTACAGAAAGAACTTTGACAGAACAGAATACAATTCATATGTCAAAAATAGAAAATCTGCAGGCAGAAAATATTACGGCATAGTAAACTGGAGAAGACAGAATGTAGACCTTCTCATCAGCAATGTATACAAAACCGTAAAATCAGCCAGCAAAAAAATGCAGTTTGGCATAAGCCCTGCCGGAAATATTGACAATCTCTATCTTGACTGGAGTTATTACTGTGATGTAAAGAAATGGATGAACTCAGATAAATATATCGATTATATCTGCCCTCAGATATACTGGACATTTACAAACAAAGTATGCCCGTTCAAGAAAACCTGCTTAAGATGGGCGAACATTCCAAGAAATAAAAATGTTAAGCTCTATATAGGACTTGCGGGCTACAGAGCAGGCCTGTCAAAATCGCAGGCAAAAGCAGTCTCCGATATCGGCTGTTCAACAAGCAATACGATACTTAAACGCGAAGTCTTATATGGAAGAAGTACAAAGAAAGTCAGCGGTTATGTGCTTTTCTCATATGCAGACCTTAACCGTAAAGCAGCTTCAAAAGAGATGGCTAATCTTAAAAAGATTTTTAAGTAGTCTAAAAATTTTTCGGATTGAGATAGCTAACGGAGAGGCAGTATATATAATTCCCCGATGGCACGCTCTTGCTATAACAAGCACGCAGCGGATACATAAAGCACCTAAAATACAGTGCATAAGTACCGGCGTGTTTGTAAATGCCATTACGGAATTATATATACTGCCTCTCCTGTTTTCGTTTATTCTATAAATAAAATATCATACAAGACATTCTCTGTTTGTTCCATAGAAAATATCGTCCCTGCCAGACATCATTTTACAGAACTTTTCTATCCTGTCCCAGTTATTGTTTACATCAAATTCATAGCTGTGTCCCCATACATAAAATAACATCGGTTCGTCTTCTTTTGGTTCTGCTTTTAGAAATTTTTCTGCAAGTTCAAACAGCATCTCATCATCGTGATGACAGGTTGCTTTTAGCTTGATAGGCTCTTTAGGAATCTCAAATGAGTGTGATGACTCTACTGTTCTTCCATATTTTATGCCTATTGTTTTAAGGTACTCTGCTACTGTATCATCTACACATCCATATGCATATGCCATTCCTACAGGATATGTACCGTATATTCTCTCTATATTTTTTGCATCTTTTATAAATTCTTCATCTAACTGCTCTTTTGTCATTCCTGTCGGTGCTGCATGTGTAAGTCCATGAGTTGCTATCTCATGCCCTCTGTAAAGTTCAGCAAGTCCATCCTGCTTCATCCTGTTTATATGTACACCCTCTATCTCAAAATTACTCTCCGGAGTCTGTATTCCCGTATTTAAATTAAAAGTAGCCTTAAGTCCATATCTGTTAAAAATCTCAACTAACTTCCTATCCTGCTCTATTCCATCATCATAACTGAATGTAAGAGCCTTTTTATATTTCTTCATACTATCCTGCTTCCTTTCTCTATATCTATTATAAAAATTTCAACTTAAAGTATACAGATATACCCCCCCTCCATACCACACTTCATAACAATACTTTTAATCCCAACACATTATATCCAAACTACAAAATCATCACAAAAAAACTATAACACCTAATACCCATCGTAACCAGCATATATTGATAGATGATTTCCAGCGAGTGGCGTTAGAACATCGTCAGTACTTAATGTGCGTACTTTGCACATTTATGTACTGCTACGATGTTCTCCGAGGCGAGAGCCGTCCACGAGTCGGAAATCATCTATCAATATATGCGTCACGTTACCTCAAATAATCAACACCCAAATTATGCCCGCACACAACAAAAGTTGTTTGCAGGCACAAATAATAAAACCAGATAAAATTATAAATTACATCTTAAAATTCAAACTTATCTGCAAAGTAAGCCTCAAGATCTTCTATCTTGATACGCTCCTGTTCCATTGAATCTCTGTCACGCACTGTTACTGCTCCGTCATCTACTGAGTCAAAGTCGTATGTGATGCAGAATGGTGTTCCGATCTCATCCTGACGGCGGTATCTCTTTCCTATGTTTCCTCTGTCATCAAATTCACAGTTGTATGTTTTGCTGAGCTTTGTATAGATTTCTTCTGCCTGCTCTGAAAGTTTCTTTGAAAGTGGAAGTACAGCTACCTTTACAGGTGCGATCGCAGGATGGAAATGCATTACTGTACGTGTATCTCCTCCCTCAAGTTCTTCCTCATCGTATGCGCTGCAGAGGAACGCAAGTGTCACACGGTCTGCTCCAAGTGATGGCTCGATTACATATGGAATGTATTTCTCATTTGTCGAATCATCAAAGTAGCTCATATCCTCACCTGATACATTCTGATGCTGTGTAAGGTCATAATCTGTACGGTCAGCTATTCCCCAAAGCTCGCCCCATCCGAATGGGAAAAGGAACTCGATATCAGATGTTGCCTTGCTGTAGAATGAAAGTTCTTCTTTCTCATGGTCACGCACACGCATCTCATCTTCCTTGATACCAAGTGTCTTGAGCCAGTTGATACAATAATCTTTCCAGTATGCAAACCACTCAAGGTCTGTGTCAGGCTTGCAGAAAAATTCAAGTTCCATCTGCTCAAACTCTCTTGTACGGAATGTAAAGTTACCCGGTGTTATCTCATTTCTGAATGACTTACCTATCTGACCGATACCAAATGGTACTTTCTTGCGTGATGTACGCTGAACATTTTTAAAGTTTACGAAAATACCCTGCGCTGTCTCAGGACGAAGGTAAACCGTATTTTTGGCATCTTCAGTAACGCCCTGGAATGTCTTGAACATAAGGTTGAACTGGCGTATCTCAGTGAAGTTGTGTTTTCCGCATGAAGGGCAGGCAATCTCATGTTCCTCAATGTATTTCTGCATTTCTTCATTTGACCAGCCGTCAACACTTCCCTCTATCTCAATGCCATTTTCCTGCATATAATCCTCGATTATCTTATCTGCCCTGAATCTCTCATGACAATCTTTACAATCCATAAGAGGATCTGAGAAACTTCCAAGATGACCTGATGCTACCCATGTCTGAGGGTTCATAAGGATCGCACAGTCGATTCCTACATTGTACTTGCTCTCACGGATAAATTTTTTCCACCATGCCTGTTTAACATTGTTTTTAAGTTCAACACCGAGGTTTCCGTAATCCCATGTATTTGCAAGTCCGCCATATATTTCTGAACCCGGATAAATAAAACCTCTTGCCTTTGCAAGCGCAACCATCTTGTCCATTGTTTTTTCCATGTCGTTTTTTCCTCCAATTATATCATTTTAAAATTATTGATTACTGCCCATATATAAATAAACAGTAACAATTCATTGTGCGTATTTCCAACACTTATACAAAAATATACCATTGAACCCGATTTATTGCAATGTTTTCAGACAATAAAGTCCAAAGTCTTAAATTTATGAGGCAGATATCTCGCAAGATAACTCTTCATAAACTGCTGAAGTTCTTTTAAAACTCTGTCGGTAACAGTAAATGCATAAAGTTTTTCCAGAGGGCTAGTGAGTATATACTGTAATGTATATTTTGCATCTGCACTAAGCTTTATAGGATATTCACCTGCATACTTACCTTGTTTTGCGGCACACTTTGCACATAAAAGTCCCCCCTGAGACAGATATACATTATATGCATCCTTATTTCCACATCTGAGACATCCGAAAAGTTCAAGTCCCTCTCCCTCTATCATCATAAGACGCATTTCAAATATCACTCTCACAAGCGGCAGTGGTAAAAGTTTGTGCTGTAACGCCCGCATCGTAACATACATGAGCAGAAGTTCCTCTGCTGCCTCCATGCCCTCTCCTGCAAGATACTGCACCATCTCTGCAAAGTACGAAGCATAACATAACGCCTCATAATCGGTGGTTATCTCCTCAAAATATGTATCTATTTCACCGCTTACAAGATTATATGCATTTCTTCCCTCATAAAATGTAAATTTTCCAAAAGTAAATGGAACAGTACACGCAGAAAGGACGCAGTTTGGCTTTCTTGCTCCCCTTGCAAATGCCGAAATGCGTCCTCTTTCCTTTGTAAGCACTTCTATCCTCTTATCGCATTCTTTGATCGGTGATGCTGTAATTATCATCCCCGTAAATGTAACCTTTTCTGTCATCGTTTCTGTCCTTATCACCTAAATCTGTGCCACCGGAACTGTTTCTTATCTCAGTCCTGTATTTAAGATAGTCCTCGACTCTGCCCGTGCTTGCAAATCTTGTCCATGAATCATCGTTCTGTCCCGTCATCTCCATACTCATATAAAGAAGCCTCCTTCGTGGTCCCCTGTATCTGTTTTGATTAAATTTTATCAACAGTACATAACAGTATATCTGCTTAATTTTTTGTATTACTGCTTAGCAGCTTCATAATACTTATATGATTTGTATGATGAAACAATTATATTCCTGTATTTATTTCCATAGATGGAATTTTTATACTTTTAGTAGGACTTCTTACTTAATATCATGCTGTTTCCTGCACATTTCCAGATTTAGCAAATTTAAATATTCTATCTAAAAAGCTTACATATATGTCTTTTCAGTTTCTATTCATCAAGTTCTTTGCTGTCATATCCAAAGTTTTTCATGAGAAAATCACTGTCTCTCCAATCCTTCTTAACCTTAACCCAAAGTTTAAGATTGACCTTGCAGTCAAGCAGATTTTCGATATCCCTTCTCGCATCTGAACCTATCTTTTTAAGCATACTTCCCTGTTTGCCTATGATGATGCCTTTGTGTGAATTTCTCTCGCAGACAATAGTCGCATCTATATCTATGATATTGCTTCCTCTGCGTTCCCTCATCCTGTCTATACCGACAGCTATACCATGAGGTACTTCCTCACTTAGATTTCTTAGTGCCTTCTCTCTTATAAGCTCTGCAACTATCTGTCTTTCCGGCTGGTCTGTTATCGTATCCTCGTCATAATAACACGGTCCTTCCTCAAGATGGCTGAATATCGTTTTCATAAGGTCATCCGTATTTTCACCTTTAAGTGCAGACACCGGAACAATGTCATCAAAATCAAGCAGGTCCTTGTAAGTCGAGATAAAAGTAAGTATCTCTGCTTTTGACACGGTATCTATCTTATTTATTACAAGGACTACAGGCGTATCGACATTTTTAAGCTGCTCAGCGATATGTCTCTCTCCCGCACCGATAAATGTTGTAGGCTCAACAAGCCACAGGATAACATCAACTTCTTTTAATGTGCGCTCGGCAACAGACACCATGTACTCTCCAAGTTTGTTCTTAGCCTTGTGGATACCCGGTGTATCAAGAAAGATTATCTGACCCTCCTCACCCGTGTAAACAGTCTGAATACGATTTCTCGTTGTCTGTGGTTTGTTAGATGTAATAGCGATCTTCTGACCGATAAGTCTGTTCATAAGTGTGGACTTGCCGACATTTGGTCTACCGATAAGCGTAACAAAACCTGATTTGAATTTCTTCATGTAAATCCTCCGTATTAAAAAATATTGCCATTATAATGCGAGTACAGTGAAAACTGCTTTTCACTGTACCAGCCATATATATACTCTAAGACAATGGTTTGATATCGTCAAACATTGAAGCCTCATCCTTTATGCGTTTCTCATTTCCGATAACACATATATTTTCTGCATCTGCAACTTTTCTTACCGCATCTGCCGTCTTTCTTATATCCTCTTTCGTGCAGGCAAGTACCTGATCTCTTTCTTTCTGTATAACTTCAATCGGTGTTTTTGTAAGATAGAGTGACATCGAACGCTTACCATCCATGGAAGGTGTGAGCGGTGTATCAAGTCCGCTTATAGTACCTATGATAGTCTTTGTCACTTCTCTCTCATCTGCCTCATAACCGGCAAGGAAATCTGCTGCCTTCTTGTAGACATCATAAGTCGCTGACAGATTAGGATCTCTGTATGAGACAAAACTTCCTGAACCTGCTCTTGAAAATCTGCACATAACACCGTATGCTCCACCCTTAACTCTTACTTCGTTCCAGAGATAACCATAACTTAAAAGATGTTTTACCACAAGCATCGCACCATCATTTACATCCGGTACATCCTTGTATGAACCCGATACTGCCGCATACTGTATCTCAGCAGGAGTTGAAAATGCTGTCTTTCTGTATTTCACATCAGGTTTAAAACTCTCAAGTCCTGAAATATCTCCATTGTTTTCCTTTTCAAAACCATCAAGCTCCCCAATAAAACTGATCATTGTTTCCTCAAACTTCGCATAATCGTTATCATCACATGTGCATGAAATAATGAGGTTTTCTTTTTTGAACATCGCCTTTACAAGTTCCATACATCCCTTGATAAGTTTTTCTTTCTCATCATCAAAATTCTCGTCAAGTTTTACGAGATAATCATAATAGCCGATTCCCATTGAATAGTCGTTATACCATCCGTCAAGCGTAAGTCCTGCCATACTGTAACTTACGGCTGCCTGATGACCTGCCGACATAAGACGCACTTTAAGCCTTGAACGTGTCTCAGCCACAACCTCTCTCAGATGCTTCTCATCTGTAAACAATGTCTTAAACATCATCTCTGCCATAAGCCTTACGGTATCTTTTATCCTGCCTGCAAGCGCCTTTGTCCTTACCGCAAATTTAAGGTCAACATCCTCTGTATCATATATTGAATAAATATTTAAGTCAGAACCTATTCCGCCTGAATAGAAATTAGTCTCAGTATCAAATTCCCTGTAAGTATGCTCCGTCGTATCCATATATCCGAGAAGTGTTGCAAGAAAACTCATCTGTGGCACATACTCTGAAAGACTGTTCACGTCAAACAGCATTTCAAGATATACTATACCGTTTGTGTGTATATTATGGTGTATTGTCTTTACACCGCATATCTGCTTCTCATCATTGTGCACAGGTCTTACTTTCTTTCCAATATCATCTCTTGCAAGAAGCGGTATCTTTTCAAGCACTTCTTTAGGTGAAGGCTCTTCCTGGTATGCCTTTAATGCCTTTGTCTGAGCGATAAGCTCATCTATCTCACCATCTGAAAGCGAAGCCTTGTAATCTTCAAGTTTCTTAGCAAGTGCTTTCTCATTTTCTATTGCAAGTCCCGGCTTTGGATTCATTTCAACAAGTACAGCATGAGGATTATTTAAGATATACTCCTCGATAAGTTTCTCATAATAATCTGTTCCAAGTTTCTCCCTGAGATTCTTATATACATCCTCATATATAAGCCCGTCATATGGCTTGCTGTCATCATAAAGCCATGTCTTAAATGTCTTTAACACATAGAGAAGTCCTTTGGGGAATCCTCCAAAGTCAGCTTCTCTCTCCCTGAATTCAGTTCCGTTTATAGCTGCTTCAAGGTCTTTTCTGTCAATTCCCTCTTTTACGATATCCCTCAGTGTTGACATTATAACTTCGTAGAACTTTTCCCTAAGTTCCGGTTTTGCATTTTTTGTAGTAATGCTGAACATGCTCTGTCTTAGGATATCGCAGAAATCAACATCTATGTCAGTTCCTATGCCCGCATCGAGAATCGCCTGTTTAAGAGGTGCTCCCGGCATCTCAAGAAGTACATATGAGATAAGTTCAAATGCCCTGCACTTCTCCTGGTCAAGTGTTATATCCATAGCCGTACAGAATGAATAATATGTCTTTTCTGAGCAGTCTGCATCTGTCGCAACCGCATATTCAGTAGAAAGTTTTTTCATCTCGTCGAACGGTTTCTGAAGTTCGATATGTGAGTCAAGCTCAATTGCAGGGAAATTTTTAAGATAGTTCTCATCCATCCAGTTAAGTCTTTCCTCAATATCAACATCTCCATAAATACAGATATAGCTGTTTACAGGATGATAATATTTTCTGTGGAAATCAAGATAATCCTCATAAGTAAGGTCAGGAATGTTTTTCGGATCTCCGCCTGACTCGTGTGCATAAGTATTGTCAGGAAAAAGACTGTTCATCGTAAATCTCTCTAAAACACTCTCCTCAGAAGAATATGCACCTTTCATCTCATTGTAGACAACACCATTGTAAGTAAGAGGAGCATCTTTGCTCTCAAGTTCGTAGTGCCATCCCTCCTGTTTAAAGATTTCTTCATGCTTGTATATATTAGGATAAAATACAGCGTCCATATAAACACTCATAAGATTTGCAAAATCTTTGTCATTGTAACTTGCAACAGGGTACATAGTCTTGTCAGGATATGTGGTTGCATTAAGATAAGTATTTAATGAACCTTTTACAAGTTCAACAAATGGATCTTTTGCCGGATATTTTTCTGAACCGCACAATACCGTATGCTCTATGATATGCGGTACTCCGGTCGCATCCTTAGGCGGTGTGCGGAATGCTATGTCAAATACTTTGTTATCATCCTCATTGCTGAATATAAGCACTCTCGCACCACTCAGTTTATGCTTGAGCGTAAGCATAAAACTGTCAACTTCTTTTACATACTCTCCATTTACCAATTCATATGTCTCAGGAATTTTTACCTCATCGAGACTTTTAATACTCTTTGCCATCTATAGCCTCCTAATTTTTATTATTTTCAGATTTATTTTTATTATGGGCATCTATAAACCTTATAAAGTCTTTTTCATTCAAAGGTTTTGAATAATAATATCCTTGAAGAAAATCTCCGCCCATTCTTCTAAGTATCTCTATGTGTTCTTCTGTCTCTATACCCTCAGCGATTATCTTTTTTCCCTCACTTCTTATCATTGGCATAAGCTCATTTAAAAATTCATTGTCACCACTTGCATATGACCATAAAAGACTCTTATCAATCTTTACAAAATCTATTGGCATAAGCATTATACTTGCAATATTAGAATAACCTGTTCCAAAATCATCAAGTGCTATCTTTGCCCCACATTTTCTAAGCTTTGTCAATGTTTCAAATACAGCATCTGCATCTGTAAGTCTGCTCTCCGTTATCTCAAAATGAAAACGTTTTAATGGTATCCTGTATTTTGCGGCAATACGCTTTAACTCATCAACAAGATGTTTATCCTGGCATTGAATAGGTGAAATGTTTATATTCATATCAGTTATTCCCCTCTCAAATATCCTGTTGTTTACTGCAAACTGACATGTTTTCTCAAACATCTGTCTGCTAAGCTGTATTATCGTATGGTTTACCTCCGCAACATGGATAAAATATTCAGGATTTATATATTTATGCTTACTATCCTTAAGTCTTGAAAGTACCTCTAGCGATGTTATCCTGTTTTCCGCAAACGAATATATCGGCTGAAAATTTAATTCCAGTGAATTATCAAGTATTGCCTCCTCTATCCTGTGTGCAACCTCCTTAAATCTCACCGCATCAACAAGTGCCTCTTTTCTTAAATGTATAAGTTCATTCGGCTTATGATGCCCCTCATGATCTGACCTCGCATAATGAATACGCTGTATTATATCTTCAATATCAGATGAATCGTCAGGATATGTAACATAATAATAACTGTACTCATGCGACAATGCCTCTCTTTTTATATTCCACTGATGAGGCATAACCCTCACTATCTTTTCATAAAGTTTTTTTACTTCTCTTGTATTTTCTACAAATATGGCAAACGTGGCCGCACCAATATGATATATATTTCTTTCACCTGACTTAACTTTCAATATCTCGGCAATCTGCTTCTGCACTTCCTGAAGACTATCCTCGTCATATATCCTACATATCGCATGATAATTTTTTACTCTTATCAGAAAACATGACACACTTTCATTATAATCATATTTTTCCCTCAAAACTTCAATAAAACCATTCAAATTAAATCTTCCTGTTCTTATATCAATATAATAATCAGGACTCCTAAGTGAAAAATATACAAGGAATGCACACAGATTTGCAACTACCATTATAAAGCCTGTATTTAAATGGCATACATTTGTAATAAGTTCCGAAAGTGCTATCAATATATCCACATGTAGAATAAGCTTCAATAGTTTTGTATCTTTCTTCTTTCCCTTTATCCATGCAATACATAATGTAAGAAAAATTATAAACATATACAGTATATTCATAATATTTCTTGCACTGCCTGAATGAATCTTGCCTGAATCATCCATATAAAAGTATAAATTCGTAAATGAATTTGTCAAAACCAATATAATTCCACACAATATAACACCATAGCTCACTACACTGTAAACACTGATTTTGTTTTTATAATGAAAGAGTGAGAGCACATAACTGTTATACATTCCAATAAATGCTATTCCAATTATAAATGCCAATGAACTGATAATATATGACGCAGATAACGACATTTTATCATTCCCATATTCGTAATAACATTGCAACGCACTAAAACATGTCCCTACAACAAGCAGTATCAATACATTCAGATAGAGTCTGTTACTTTGTATAGGCAGATTCTTTTTCCAAAAATAAATTATTATCAGAATAAACAGCATTACCACTGTTGCCATCTCAAAATGTGCATTATATATCACCTAAAATTCCTCCTTTCTTCAAGAGGAATTCCCTGATTTTATCTTCCGGAACAAATTTCATAAGTTCCCTTCCCTGAATATAATCGACATCCATCTTTGTCACCATCTCGAAACCATCCGGATATCTTATTCCGTCAAGGCATACCATCCATCCTCTTTCTCTGAACATGCGTATTATATATATAAGCTCCATGCTCTTTTCATTACAATACATTGAGACAACTGTACTGTTTATCTTCACACCGTCAAATGGCATTTCCATAAGATTTTTAAGATTACATGCATTTACCCCAAACTGATCCCAGCAAACATGTACTCCATATTTTTTAAGATAAGATATTCCCCTTGCAAGTTCTTCC
Organism: Eubacterium sp. MSJ-13; assembly: GCF_018918235.1. Lineage (GTDB taxonomy): Bacteria > Bacillota > Clostridia > Lachnospirales > Lachnospiraceae > Butyribacter. The sequence goes on along the minus strand of NZ_JAHLQE010000092.1, from coordinate 9,064 downwards.
TCAGGAACATCAGCATTAACAAATAACTCAAAAATAATATTATCAGGATTTATATTATATTCGTTGATGTAACTCATATATTCCTCACATATCGATTCACTGATAATATGAAATGCCGCCATATTTACTCTCACATGCCTGATTCCTCTTTCAAAAAGTTTTTCTTCACTTGCAAACTGCAATATCCTTTTTAAAAACATTATATTGGTGTCCCTGCTGCATCCTATTTCCCTTGAAACTTCCCACACTTCCTCAATCGTAAGTGTTCTGTCTCCAACCCTAACGACTGGATTTATCTCAAGTTCATTTATGTCTTTTTCCCTGATATCATATATAGGCATACATTCAAGTTCACACTCATCTGTCTCAAGCATTGTTCTTATTGCTCTTATATTTTCAAGTTCTCTTTCTATTCTCTCCTTTATACTTCCGGCATAAACTACTATTTCCCTGTCGAGAGAATCTCTGGTTGCAATATTTTTCATACTTATAAGAATTCTCATAAACTCAGACAGTGTATATGATGCATCAGCATTTCCTGCAATATAAAATTTGTAGTACATACTTACACCTTTATCATTCAGTCTGATAGTCTTTGGAAGTTCCTTCCTTAATTTTATAAAAAGATCATTTGCCTCAGATTCTTTTTTTACTATGATTATATATTCTGAACGATGTATATGATATACATTATGTCTTCCACCAAACTCTCTCAGATATTCCCCAACCGTCGCATGTACCTGGTTTATCTCATCTTCAAGACAGTAATTTGACATATTTTCCATATTACTTATACAGACAGAAATACAATAAAAACTTTTCTTATACTTGATTTTTTCCTCTACGACATTTTTAAATCCTGCCATCGAAAAACATCCGCTTGCACTGACAAGATACATATCGACATTATGTATTATCAGATAATACATTATAACAAGTGCCGCAACACAGTAATATATCAGCATCAGCCTGTTCTCAGGCACATAATACAGTTCAACAAAACAGACTATTACAATATTTGAAATCTGCATGAACATATATTGTCTTCTTTCAATGTTCTTTCTATTTCTGCCAAGAGCAAATGCACCTGCAAAGACATAAAATATAATGACTATAGGAAATATTATCAATGCACCCTTATTATAAAACACCTCGCCATTCTGAACACGAAACATACTTTCACTGTTTATTGACATAATGATTACTGCCTCCATGGCAACCGCCGGCAGATACATTATAATAATTGAAATCTTTCTCCTAAGATAATCAAGTGTCATTGTCTGAGCCAGATAATACATCCAGAAAAATACCGATGATATAAGAACTCCCGTATAAGATAACAGAGTCAGTACAAAGACCACATTATCCGAAAGTTTAATGACACCTAAAGTCCCCATTCTATTTATAATATCAAATAATATCACTATAAGCAGTATATGAAGAATACTCTCAAAAAATCGGTTTTTATATGTGGGGAGCCAATTCTTATAATGGTAAAAAAAGGTTACTAGTCCTATTAAAAATAAAGCTACAAATTCATAAGCACACACATAATTCATCATCACTTCCACAACTCTCCACTAAATAATGTATAACGGTCTTTTCCTGATTTCTTTGACTGATATAACGCAGAATCAGCCTTCTTATATACATTTTCAAAATCACTTCCATCTATCGGCGCAACAGAAATCCCTATACTGCTTGTTATATTTACAACATTTGCACCATCTGTATAACTGCGCCTGTTTGCCTCTTTGATCTGTTCAGCCTTTTTAATAATATAATTTTTCAGACTTTCCTCATCAAAAGCATCATAACTGGAACAGACAGCAAATTCATCACCACCAAGCCTGCCTATAAGTGCCTGATTCTTGAATATTTTAGTAAGTTCAGCACCCGTATCAGCAATCGCTTTATCACCGTATATATGTCCAAGTGTATCATTTACATTTTTAAAATTATCCAAATCTACCATATAGAATATATAATATCTGTCAGCCTTGCTTTCTGCAAGCAGCTCACTTATCTTTTCTTCCATGGTCTTTTTATTCAGAACCCCAGTAAGCATATCCTTTTCAGCACGCTGCACAAGATTTTTTTCCATAATTATCTGTTTTGAAGCGTCCGTAAGCTTTCCTACAAAATGTTTCGGAGAACCATTCTCTTCTCTCTCTAAAAAGCCTAAAACCCTGTACCAGTCATACTCCCCTTCTTTACTTTTTACTCTGACCTCAGATGAAAAAAACGTATCTTTACTCTCAAAAAATTTTCTTAGTCTGCTCCTTATAGATAAATCATCAGGGTGAACATACTCATATACATCATATACCGCTTCTCCCATAAAAGGCTTCATATTTTTATCTATTATCGTGCCAAATTTATCTTTCAGTTCAAAACATTTTGGTGAAAATGTATACTCAAAAATTATCGTCTTATCTATCCTGCTAACTGTATCATATGTGTCCTGTATCTTTATCAGTCTCTGCCTGCTTCTTGCTGCATAGATAAGCATGATCATAATAATGATAAGTTCAATACATAATGCCTTGAGATAATTCATGCACTTACTTGTAAACACTATATCTGATGCCTTCCTATATCTTCCTTTTGATATATATGCAAAAGACCAGCCGTTTACACTTGTTGGCATTGTTGTAATTATGTAATTCCTTTTACTGTGTTTAAACTGAAAATCCGTTTCTAAATTGTCCTTTATCCTGCTTCTTACTTTCTGACTGTCATATCCGTCAAAGACTCCACTCTCATTCAGATATGAAAAAAAGTTTGTATCATAATCAAGTCCTATATCACATACTGTTCTTGTCCCTGCAATAATATCTCCATTTTCAGATAAAACAATAACATATCCCTCTTTTGACAGACCTGAATTATATAATTTATTGCTCATATCCTCAAGAAGCATTGAGCCAACAAGCACAGACTGTACTTTTCCCCCCGATATCACCGGCACAAAAAAACAAAGTTCATCATTTCCATTATAGTTTGTTGTAATATCATTGGAAATATTTGCGGTTTTCCCAAGAGCCTTTTCAAAACCATCGCTCTTAGAAATTTCTTTGCAAACACAATTGCCATACAGCCTTACCCCATTTGTATCTATAATCGAAATGTCATCAAAATACCTTTCGAGAGTCTTGCACGCTGAAGCAATCTCACGCCTGTCACTTATATCATTCCCAGCAATCCTTCCTGCAAGTACCTCCAGTCCGGATAATCTCTCCCTTATAATTTCCTCAAAATATGCCCGTCCTACACATGCACTACTGTTCACTACCTTTTTTGCGTTATTTACAGCACTGTCCCTCATCTCATTTCCAAAACAATATATCGTTGCTATACCGCTTAAGACCGAGAGAACAAGCATAAAATAACATACTCTTCTAAAGTTTATCCTTTTCCTTGTCTTCATAATCCCGTGCCTCTTTTTCTCCTCCAATTTAAAACAGATGCAGTTTATTTTTCTCCATAAAACTATTCTTATAATATCACATTTTTTTAGATATCGCAATTTAATATGATACTGCTATAAACTTTTTGTTTCCGTTTACATCTATGTTGCAAACAATAGCAACTTTTTCCATTTTATATTGACTTATTTTTTTTTCAGATTATTATTATAAGATGACAGTCCTTATCATGTCCGGCTTTGCACACGACCCGGACTCAACCGGACCATTTGATATTTCTAATCAAAAAACTTCTGTGTGCAGGAATGGAGATCTATTATGAACAAAAGAACCGTAAATATCAGCAGCCTTGTACTTTTACTTAGCCTGCTTTCACTTATCACTACAATATGCCTTTATTATCTCATGCCTATGCATTATGTATCTGTTGTATTCGCTGCCGTAGCCTCCTTAATTCTGGCACACTTTTTTCTAGAGTCATCGTTAAATTATGATTATAATTTTCTTCATGCCGCAAGTATGACACTTACAACACTGGCTTTTTCAGCGGCAGTCTACTTAGTACAGCCAAATAACTGGATAACTTTTGACTTCTGGCTTCCATGCCTTGTACTTGTAAACTGGATCGTACCATTTTTATATTGTACATTACGCGACCTTTTTGACAGAGGTCCGCGCTTTGACGGCTATCATAAATTTTTCAACCGTATGTGCATATTCTTCACACTGATATACATTTTTGTGATTGCAAAACAATACTTTATCACACCTATTGTTCCACCGTACCATAAGCTTTCATTTGGTGCACACAATTTTGTGCCTTTCATGGCCACAGCAGGTTATATAGAACAGACCTTAAAAGCAGGGTCAAGCCTTAATGAACTGATTTTATATGTAGTACAGCTCATATGTCTTGGTGTTCCTTTTGGTTACCTTACAAGAGTTGCCATGCGTAAATTGAACTTTGTTTTTAGAATTATAATATACTTCCTTTTTCCTGCTGCACTCGAAGTAATACAATACTATACAGGACTTGGTCGAGGTGATATAGACGACTGTGTATTTTCACTTATCGGTATTCTTATAGGTGTTATACTTTTCCATATCATGAATACCATTTTCCAGACAATAGCAGCCCGTGACTTCATGATAAGCAGAGCACAGCAGAAAAAATTCCATTTCTGATATCCTGATAAACTGACATACAGTATTTATTATCATATCCTTTTGCATAATCAAAAGCGGAGATTATACCCAAAGCTTTTCTGTCCGTATCACATCATTTACGATAACAGCAGCTTTCAATGTATATCTCCGCTTTATTATTTAAAACTTTCTATATTCATTTATATCCTTTACAAGTATCTTTATTCCACGAATCGTATTATCAAACACTCCGCCTTCATAAAACGCCTGAAGTACCATACCGACAGGTATTCCTATTATAAGACCAAGCATACCGATAAGTCTGTAAAAAATAAACATCGATATAAGTGTAAGAAACGGACTCATACCAACACTGTCACCTATAAGTTTAGGCTCTAGTATCCTGTGAACAAACAATGTTATGAAATAGGCAGCTACAAGTATAACCGCAGATGTATACTCACCTGTTATCACACAGTATATCGCCCACGGCGTAAGTATCGTTCCGGTACCAACAAAAGGCAGAAAATCAAGGAATGCAGTAATGAACGCTATCAACGCCGCATATTTTTGTCCCATCAATAAAAATATTACAAACAATATCACAAATATCACTATCATTATCTGAAAACATGCTTTCAAATATCCGCCGATTGCTTTTACTATGATATCCTTTACCATATTCCAGCCTCTTTTTACTGACCCTGGCATATGCTTTGCGACAGCTTCCTTAATTTTATCATGGTCCGCCACAAAAAAGTATGTCATCATAAGTGTGAGGATCAATAGAACAAAAAAGTCTATAAGCGAGCTTGCCACATTGCCAACAGTTGATACCGGACTTGTTTTTAATGATTTAAGTGCAGTAAGTATATATTCATTAAGCTGCATATTTCTTTTTCCAAACATACTTTGTATATCAGCCGGAATTATGTTAAACCTATCATGCAGATTACTCATTGCCTCCTGAAGATTTGATATCACTGATTGGTACAAATCCGGAAGTTCTGCTATAAGTGAACTTACCTGAACAGCCGTAAAACAGATGATGCCATAAATAGCTGCACAAATAATTGCAAGGACAAACACTATAACTATAACCGTTCCATGTTTTCGCATTATTTTTATCCTGTTTTCCAAAAAACGCACAAGAGGATTAGCTAACAAAGCTATCAACCATGCAATGATCAATGGCAGAAATAACTTAAAAAGCGGTGGCACAACAAAAACTACTGTAAGTATCGCCCCCAAACATACTAAAAGATGAACACATATTTTTTTTCTCAACTCCCTGTTACTTTCTTCCAATTTTTTATACCCGTTCCTTTCCTTATTTATTGTCGCAATTTTTTTGCCACAATGGTACTATATCATAAATACATATAATTATCACAGAATATCAGAACTTTCACAAAATCTTTATACAATATTTATGTTATTTCTGTTATTCTATATAAGGATTTATTTACATATCCAAATTTTTGCCAATCTATGAAAGGATAAACATTATGAAAAAAAGTAACATTAACAAAATATTCTGCACAGCACTTGCAGCAGGAATTGCAGTTTCCGGGTTAAGTGATGTTTCAACCGTATCTGCAAAAACAAACAATACTATTGATAACCTGTCAGTCATTTCAAGAGTTGTATCTGGCAATAATAACGGGCTTCTTCGATATTCATATGTAGATGAAAACGGCAGAACAATAGACTTTGATTCTTCATCGGATTCTTTGTCTCCCAAAAGAAAAGAAGCAACCTCCGTACCATCATCATATGATCTTAGAAAATACGGACAGACCACATCCATAAAGGACCAGGGTGTAACAGGAGCATGCTGGGCTTTTGCTGCGGTCAAAGCAATGGAATCAAATTCGATATTAAATGGATTAAATACCGCAGAAACTGCCGACTATTCTGAAAATCATCTGGCATGGTATACATACAACCCTATAACAGATAAACAAAGCAGTATGTATGGTGATGGCACCTCCATAACAGATACGAATATTCCGTCAAATATATTCAATCCTTCAGGAATATCCCAGACACTTAATCCATACGATGCAGGCGGCGATGCACTTTCAGCTATTTTTACTCTTGCCACATGGTCAGGAGCAGAAAAAGAAAGCGCAGCTCCATTTACTGCGGATACTCTTTCTAAAGAACAGGAAATGACAGATACGATGAAAGCAGCCGGAGAAAGCCTCCGCTACGATTCATATGCTCATCTTCAAAATGCAGACTGTCTTGATAACAGCAGCAGAGATACTATCAAAAAAGCAATCATGAACCAGGGTGCCTTAAACATCTCACTCTATTATGATTCTTCTGGATTTGAGACAGGAACAAATTCAGGAAAATCTTATTATCAGACAAAATATACCGGAAAAACCGCTATATTAGCTGCTAACCACTGTGTAACACTTATTGGATGGGATGACAACTATTCAAAAAATAATTTCAAAGAGGGAAGCAGACCTTCATCAAATGGTGCATGGCTTATAGCTAACAGTTACGGAACAAATTACAATGATAATGGATATTTCTGGCTTTCATATGAAGAACCTTCAATAAATGATATTTATACGATGGCAGTAGAATCTACTGCTAACTACGAAAATATCTACCAGTATGACGGCAACGGCTGGTCAGATGGTGCATTTATTTCCGGAAATGACGCCACAGGTGCCAATGTATTTACAAGTGGTTCATCTTTTGAGGAAACTTTAAATGCCGTATCATTTTACACCCTGACTGATAACCAGAAATACACGATTAAAATATATAAAGATCTCACGGGAAATACTCCTGACACAGGTACTCTCGCAAGTTCATGTACAGTATCCGGAACTGCTGATTACAGCGGCTACCATACTGTCAAACTTCCAACAAGCTGTACACTGTCACCAGGCAGTAAATTTGCAGTTGCAATAACATACAAATATGATTCATCAACCGGAAATCAGGCGTATATTCCTATTGAAACAAATTCCAGCACAAATGATGGTGTTCTATACTCATATGCCAGCGAGCCGGGTCAGAGCTATATATATGACAATGATAAAAAAAGCTGGACTGACTGCACCACTATTGATGACAGAACATTAAACAATATTACTATAAAAGCTTTTACTTCAAACGGCATTGCAGCTACAAATACCAAAGTTTCATTTTCAAAAAAATCCGTAAAAATCGGCAAAGGCGAAACTTACACTTTAAAAGCAAAACTTTCAACTAAAACTGACAGTTCAACCGTAACTTATAAAAGCAGCAATAATAAAGTTGTTTCTGTAAACCAGACTACAGGTAAGATAAAAGGACTTTCCAAAGGAAGTGCACGAATCACTGCCATTTCAAATGACGGAAACATTGCCACATACACCGTGAATGTATATAACGCACCAAAACGCATATCAAGCCGTCCATACAAACGTGCTACCATACGACGCGGTCGTTCACTTAAAGTAAAGGTAAGATTTTCCAAAGGCTGCTACAGCAGAAAAGTTAAATTCTATTCTTCAAGAAAATCTGTTGCAACAGTAAGTTCATCAGGTACAGTAAAAGCCAGAAGACGTGGAAGAACAACTATTACATTAAAAGCGTTTAACGGCAAAAAAGCTTATGTGCGTGTAACTGTACGTTAACAACCAAAATATTTTTATTAAAAATAATGCTTTTTTATTAACATATATGCCTGCTATCACATAACTTTTATAAAAAAAGAATGAATAGATACTTTAAAATATCTATTCATTCTTTTTTATTTCTCCTGTTTCCAATACATTCGCAAAAAATTCGGGACACATGTCAAGAAGTGTCGAACCTCCTTCATCCTTCCTGAACAGATCAAGTATCGGTTTCATGACACGTTCAAACTCTTCAGGTTTTTTTGAAAGTTTAAGAATCTCAGCCGTATTAACCGCATCTGCAAGAGCAGTATGCTGTGCTCCTTTGAAATCATAATCAGCAGATGACACTGCCTGTTTAAGCCTTATTCTCTTATCTATACCTAAAAGCCTGCTGTATACCTCCTGGAAATCTATCCAGTTTTTCTCCATTTTTCTAAGTGTCTCAGACTCATACTCTTTAAATGCTGATTCTGTCTGAAACTGTCTTATATCAGCAAGACTCCACGAATAAAAAGTAACGGCACCACCGCCTATCCATTTCTCAAAGTCACGCATCGCTTCCTTAAATCTCGGAGCACCTTCCAGCTTACAGTCAGTTATACCGGTCAGTTTTATAATATGAGGATCCATCTTTCCATAATCCGGCATAACATACGTCTGATACCTGTCAACCTCATTAAAGTCATCATCCATCTTCACCGCACCTATTTCAATAAGCTCATTTGACAACTTCTTATCATCCCTGTACTGTTTCTTTATCTTATTCATCTCAAGATCTATCATTATATGTTTCAAAACACCACCTCCTAGTATAATAATGATGTAGTCAATAAGACTACTTGATCAACAAGTTTCTTT
>NZ_JAHLQE010000140.1 GCF_018918235.1 Eubacterium sp. MSJ-13 | reverse complement strand
CAAAAGCTGCGTAGCAGCGACTGACAGCTTGCTGGCAGGTTTATGAATTGAGGAAATGAAAGGCTGAACTGTTACTATTTTATCCCTTTGGTTCTTCCCATAAAACAATATTTCCACTCTCAAGCGATTCTTTGACCATGATTATCCTCTGGTTTGATGAACCTCTGAACACAAGATTCAGGTCTTTTAATTCAAGTTTAAACTCTCCATCTACCAGTACATCTATGTATGACATGAATTTTTTTGTCACTTCCCAGTTCTTAAGCATATCTTCTTTTATGTCTTTTTCAAAATCATATCCTGTATAACACCATACTGATTTTTCAGGATATTCTCTCTTAACCTTTTCAAGTAATGGTATAAGGGCCTCCTGATTTGTCTTTTCCATCGGATCACCGCCAAGAAGCGTAAACCCTTTTATATAATCAGGTTTAAGATACTCTATTATCTCGTCCTCAGCTTTTTCATCAAAAAGTTTTCCATACTGAAAATCCCATGTTTCCTGATTAAAACACTCCTTACAGTGATGCGTGCATCCACTCACGAACAACGATACCCTTACTCCCGGTCCGTTTGCAACATCTATCCTTTTTATGTCAGCGTAATTCATTGTTATCCCCTTATAAATGAAGCACTCTTGAATTGATTTCCTTAGTCTTTCCGACATTCCAGAAATTTTCTCCAAGATAACCACAGGTTCTTCTTATAACAGTCATTTTGTTCTTGTCTTTGTTGTGACACTGTGGGCACTCCCACTCAAGATCATCGTTTATGATTATCTCTCCGTCATATCCACACACATGACAATAATCTGATTTTGTATTAAACTCAGCGTACTGTATGTTTTCATATATAAATTTAACCACATCTTCAAGTGCTTCAAGATTGTTCCTGAGATTTGGTATCTCTACATATGAGATAGCACCACCTGATGAAATCTTCTGGAACTGGCTCTCAAATTTGAACTTTTCAAATGCATCTATCTTTTCACGAACATCGACATGATATGAATTTGTGTAGTATCCCTTGTCTGTCACATCCTTTATCACACCGAATTTCTTCTTGTCAATTTCAGCGAATCTGTAGCAGAGACTCTCCGCAGGTGTTCCGTAAAGACCGAATCCTATACCTGTCTCAAGTTTCCATGTATCACACGCAAGTCTTAATCTCTGCATAAGTCTGAGTGCAAAGTTTGTTCCTTTTGGGTCTGTATGACTCACTCCCGTCATGAGTTTTGTTGTCTCGTACACACCTATATATCCGAGTGATATTGTCGAATATCCATCATGAAGAAGTTTATCTATAGGCTCATCTTTTCCAAGTCTTGCGATAGCTCCATACTGCCAATGGATAGGACTTACATTTGACAATGTTCCCTCAAGTGCGTGATGTCTTGCCATAAGTGCCTCAAAACAAAGTGCCAATCTTTCTTCAAGCAAGGTCCAGAACTTTTCCTCATCACCCTGAGATATTATCGCTATCTGCGGAAGATTTATGCTGACAACACCCTGGTTAAATCTTCCCTCAAATTTATACTCTCCATTTTCATCTTTCCACGGAGTAAGAAAGCTTCGGCAGCCCATGCATGAAAATACATTTCCTTCATAATTTTCACGCATTTTCTTTGCTGATATATAATCAGGATACATTCTCTTTGCAGAACATTTTACAGCTAATTTTGTAAGATAATCATATTTACCGCCTTTAAGACAATTATGTTCATCGAGCACATATATGAGTTTAGGAAATGCCGGTGTTACATATACTCCCTTTTCATTTTTGATTCCCTCAATTCTCTGATTAAGAATTTCTTCTATTATCATAGCATTTTCTTCAATATATGGATCATCTTTATCAAGATTAAGGAAAAGCGTTACAAAAGGTGACTGACCATTTGTAGTCATAAGTGTATTTATCTGATACTGTATTGTCTGTACACCTGATTTTAATTCATCATGAAGTCTGTCGCTCACAAATTCTTCAAGAATATCCTCAGTTATAGTATCACCATATTTTGCTCTGTAATGTGCTTCATATTTGTCATGACTCTTTCTAAGATACTTTCCAAGATGTCTTATATCAACTGACTGGCCGCCGTACTGACTGCTTGCAACTGCTGATATTATCTGTGTCATAACCGTACATGCAACCTGAAAACTCTTTGGCGTTTCTATAAGTTTTCCGTTCATGACTGTTCCATTTTCAAGCATGTCTCCTATATTTATCAGGCAACAGTTAAATATGCTCTGAAGGAAATAATCCATATCATGAAAATGAAGTATTCCCTCTTCATGTGCTCTGACTATCTTTTCCGGAAGAAGTACACGCTTTGTAAGATCTTTTGAAACCTCACCCGCTATAAGGTCCCTCTGTGTTGAAGCGATATAAGCATTCTTGTTAGAATTTTCTTCCATTACATCTTTATTGCTGTTTTTTATAAGGCTCATAATAGAGTCGTCAGTAGTATTAGCCCTGCGTACCATCTCTCTTGTATATCTGTAGATTATGTACTTCTTAGCAAGCTCGAATTTCCCCTCGCTCATAAGCTTCTGCTCTATCATATCCTGAATATCTTCAACCATCATGTTGTCTACATGCTTATTCTCGATTCCAGCAACGATAGAATCTATCTTTTCTTCGTTTACCTGCTCACTTTTATCTACCTCCGCATTGGCTTTCTGAATTGCAATAACAATCTTATTACGATCATACTCAACTACTCTGCCATCCCTCTTGATTACCTTCATCATATTTCCTCCAATCTAATATAGGTGCGATACATGTTATACACGATCAGACACTATGTTTTATGCATAATGAAACGCCGCATATATATGATGCAGCGTATACATTTGCCAAAACGCAAAAAACATTATATCACCTGAAAGCAAAAATGTCCACAATATATTGTGGACATTTTATACAAAATCACAAAATATTGTGGATACCCTTTATTTTCTAAATCTTACTGCTGTAGTATCGGCTATTCTCTGAGTATCTTTCGACAACCCCATAATTCCTCTTATTTCATCGACAGAAATCTTTGTATATTCAGATAATTCCTCTTTAGTAGGAACTCTGCCCATCTCCTCAGTCATATATTTGGCTGCCTCATTGAGAAGGTTTGTCCTTGCAAGTACAGCGGTCTCCCAGTCTTTGTCAGATGTCATTGTATCAAGTAAAGATTCTATTGCATTTGTCACTTCCATATATATAGTACCATCTATACTTTCAAAAACCGGATTTCCCAAAGTATCTAAAAAATTTTTCTTATTCTGCTCAATAACAGATACCGCTTCAAGCAAACCGACATTCCCTTCTGCTATAAGTTCATCAGTTCCTATAACTTCTTTTTTCACAGCTTCTCTGTCAGAATATTTGTTTGCTATATTTATAACCTGTGTAAGTCTGTTTTCTATAAATTTATTTCTCGCATCCTTATCTCCATTAAGAAACTCAGAAATAATTTTCTTCTCAGCTCTGTCTTCGTAATAATCAAGCTTCCCTATCTCGTCCATATACATTTTACTGTTGTATTCTGCACGTTTTTTTGACAATTCTTTAGAACCGGCATCCGCCTTATCTCCATCAGATTTTTTACCGTCTTCTGACACTTCTTTTTCAGCTTTTTTAGGTTCTGCTGTATCATTCTTTATATCAACAGCCTTCGGAACAAACCTATATCCTTCTATACTGATTCCTGAAAGTGAAAGATAATAATATACCTGTTCAAATTGTTCTTCTGATAAGTCCATATCACTGAGATATTTTTTTATTTCTTCTTTTGTGAGACTATTATTTTGTGAAACTGCAATATTTTTAACAGCTTCCAATTCTTCCATAAACTTTCCCTGGTCTGCCATATAACCTCCTGTCCCTCTCATTTTACGCGAAAAATGGACTGTCATAAAATCTTATTGACAATCCATTTTCCATAATCACTCTTAACCGTTCAGTAAAAGCAATATGTATTATAAAATTTAATTTATCGTTATACTGTTCTTAAAGGTTTCTGCAAATATCTTAAGAAGATTATTTCTTAAATGTAATCTTAAAGCTTACTTTAAGAGTCTTCTTGAATTTTAATTTATTAGGGTCTACAGGATAGTTTGCTTTCTTAGCACCTGTGCCACCTTTTCCATAAACATTGAAGATTTCAAGACGGAACTTATTGTTCTTCTGATCTTCCTCAAGATAACCCTGTTTAAGTTTGTTTGCCTTAACTGCAATGTTCTTGCCATCAACTGCAATCTTAACATCTGAGATCTTAATCTGATTTGGCTTATATGTCTTCATAGCATCTTCTACATCTACGCAGAATACAGCAGCCTTTGTGATGCTCTCTTTTGCTCCGTTGATATCACTTCTCTTAAGAGTCATAGATACATTCTGTGTACCTTTCTTAGCTGTGATTGTCTTTGGTGAATTGTAAGTTCCCTTTGCTGTATCCATATTTGCTGTTACTTTCCACTTCTCATCAGCGAACATAACATATGTCTTAAATTTCTTTGCTGCACTTGCCTTCTGTGTCATTCCTGCGTTTCCTACTACTACCATTGAGAGTGCTAATGCAACTGCAACTCCTTTTTTAGTAAATTTTGAAAGTCTCATAAAATTTTCTCCTCCATTTTGAATATTTTATTTGTAGTATCGTATATCCAAATCTTTAGCCAATATACAATACAACTTTTCACTATAGTTGTCAACAACTTTATTCACATCTTGTTCACATTTCCTATTGTATTTTAAACAAACAAAAGATGATACACAATAAAAATGAAAGCTTTTACCCTAAAAATAAGACATTTAAGTTTTGTTTGAAAAACAACAGTAAAACTATGCTTTATGCATAATATATAATCCAATTTACCTTGCAAGTATCTTAGTTATCTTAGCAATATACATCGTGTGGTAATCCTTGTCTTTATACCATGTATCATCTATTGTACCATCAAGAAAGTCTTTTGGTTCTATCTTCGTCTGGGACATAACCTCACATATAAATACAAGATTTGCATCATCAATATAAGGTACACCGTCACAGTAGTCAACCTGTACCTTTGCAGCTTTCATCTTATCCTCATCACGCCCCGAAACTGAACCAAGGTACTTCATGTCCATGCGGTACTCTTCTCCCGGAAAGCTCAAAGAAAATTTACCTTTTTTGTCAATAAATTCTTTTGTGAATCTGCTCTGTCTGATAAATACAAATACAGAATCTTTTCCCCACATCTCTCCTACTGCCCCCCATGATGCAGTCATGGAATTTGCTTTTTCTTCATCACCTGCCGTAACAAGCATCCAGTCCTTTCCTATTTTTTTAAACGGATTCATATCCATATAATCAATTGAAACTTCCTGAAAACTATGCATTTTAATTCCTCCTAAATTCTTTTTATGTATATATTACCACAAATCTTACTAAAAATATGACTGTTTCACATATTTTATTCTTTTTTTTCATGATTTTTTATAATAGTTGTCTTGTCTGCCGCATAATGCTATACTAATAATCACTATTATGTCAACACTAACTTTTATAATCGGAGGCGAGCAACATAAATGAAAGTTGAAATGCATACACACACAAGTGAAACTAGTCCTTGTGCTCATATAAGTGCAAATGAAATTTTAAAAATGTACAAAGAAGCAGGATACGGTGCTGTTGTCATCACTGACCATTACAGCAAATGGGCAAGCGAAAAAAATGGTGCAAAAACACCTGATGAAGTTACTTTCCATTTTTTAAAAGGATATAGAGCTGCTTTAAAATACGCAAAAAGATATGATATAAATGTATTATTGGGCTGTGAAGTCACTCTTACAGAAAGTCCTAATGACTATCTTTTATATGGTGCAAATGAAAGTTTTTTCTTCAAACATAGTTTCCTGTATAATCTTTCCATCGAAGAATTATCAGAAATATGCCATAATGAGGGAATACTTATAATCCAAGCTCATCCCGGAAGAGCATACTGTGAACCTGTAAACCCAGCTCTTCTCGATGGTGCAGAGGTTTACAATGGCAACCCGAGACATAACAGTAACAATGATAAGACTTACGCCTGGGCTTATGAACATGATCTTATCATGACTTCCGGAAGTGATTTCCATGAAAAAGAGGATCTTGCACATGGTGGAATCATTACAGAAAATGATATAACTACAGAAGAACAACTTATAAAAACACTTTTATCTGGTGACTATAGTCTTATTACCTCTGATGAATAATTTTTTTCTGATTTTAATAAAATATACATATGAGGATTGATATGAACCAGACAAATGATGGCAGGCACGATAAAGAATTAAATTTTTTCAGAAAGATAGTAAGAATCATAAATTATATATATAAAAGCATATCAAAAATTATGTCTTATTTTAAAAAAGCTGCCCTATCTGCATTAGCAGGGCAGGCAGCTTTTTTTATGATGCTTTCCTTTTTTCCATTCTTAATGTTTTTACTATCACTTTTAAGATATACTCCTTTTTCCGAACACACACTTCTCCAACTTACATCGCCATTTGTTCCTGCTTATTTCAGGGAATATCTTGGCAATATGATAGGTGATATATATAATATTCAGGCAAAGGCAATCCTTCCAGCTACAATAATAACTGCCGTATGGCTTGGTTCCAAAGCATTTTTATCACTTATCCAGGGGTTAAATTCCGTTTATGATGTCGATGAGTCGAGGAATTTTATCGTTATAAGATTATATTCATTTTTTTATACTATAATCTTTGCACTGCTCATCGTCATAATGCTTACAGTAATCGTATTTGGAAATAAACTTTACTACTATATAAGACAGCACTTTCCGTTTACCGAAAAACCGCTTGCATCAATTATAAATGTACGTGCCATTTTAAGTCTTATTGTCCTGTTTCTTTTTTTCTGGCTTTTATATGTGATACTGCCAAACAGAAAGACAAAATTTTCAAGACAATTTCCGGGAGCTATCGTAGCAAGTTTTGGCTGGCTTACTTTTTCATATGTCTACTCCTATTATGTAGACAATATAAGCAACTATTCTAAATTTTACGGTGCAATGACTACCGCAGCCCTGCTTATGCTGTGGCTGTACGCATGTATGTATATACTTTTTCTCGGCGGTCTTCTCAATTATATACTTGAAAGATTACATTCCAGACGCACCTCATCTTAATAATCTTTAAGCGTCACTATTTTTACTCCTGAAAAATAGTGGCGTAGTATCTGACTGTAATTAAATCCCTGCTTTGCCATATTTCCTGCACCACTCTGGCTCATTCCTGTTCCATGTCCGAAGCCTCCCCCTGTTATGCTAAATCCTCCTGATGTTTTGTCTATATAAAACGCAGCACTTGGAAGCATAAAATATCCATTCATATTTCCACCATACCGGCGTTTTATTGTTTCATAAACCGGTGCAAGGACTTTTCTTATATTGTATTGATTACAGACTTTGTAGGTATTTTTATTCCCCTTTATAATAATCTCTGATACAATACCACTTTTCTCACGCTTATTTATAATTATATCATTTATTTTTCCGGTTTTAAAAACTGCTTTCTTTTTATACTCCCCATTCTTTGTTTTTGTAAGTACATATGAATTGTTTGACAGATAGCATGAACTCAAAGCAGAATCTATACGATTTCTCAAACTTTTTTCCTTAATTTTGACGGACCACCTATACCATTCCTCTTTGCTATCATATGTATTACATGTATCACTATTTATAAAATTTCTGAATGTTGATTCATTTGAAAGATCATAACCACTTATACCCGTTTTTCTTTTTGACCTCTGTGTTATCTGAAATCTGCTGCCAAGATATGAAATTTTGGATGGTGTATTCCAGACATCCTGACCATCAGCCGTATACCCCCATGATGTTGAAAAATAGTAAGCCGTTATAACATTTCCCGATTTCTTCATAACATCTCCGAAAGTCGCATCAACCGCTTTTCTCGACTTTTCATTTTCAGGAATATTATTGTATACCTGACATGCCACACTGTCATCCACATCGGCACCATATTCCTCATATTTTTTTGCTTTCATCTGGTTATATGCATAACTTCTTGCACATACCGCCTGAGCTTTTAACGCCTCAATATTGTTTCCGGTTGACATTTCACTTGGAATAACAGCATAAAGATACTGTTCTATAGGAAGTGTATTCGTAAGAAGAAGACCTTTTGAGCTGTATTTTACAGTCATTGTCCCACGGTACTGCGGGTGTTCTTCAAGCCTTTTTATATTAAGGACTCTTATTCTTGCCCCGCTGTATGAACCAATAATAATTTTTTTCCCTTTTAACTTTTTATCTGACGCTTTAAATTCAACTTTCTTTCCTGCAGGATAACTTTTTGTCTTATTACCTGTCTTTACATAAAAACTTTTTGAAGAAGTTACCTTTATATTCTGGTGAAACATATCTGAAAAATCACTGTTTGTTATAAGCACACGTATAGGTTTACTTGACTCAGGAGCTGCCGCAATATGCACCGTTTTTGTTTTTGTCTTCGCCTTCTTTTTAACCTTCTTTTTCTGTACTTTCTTTTTTGATGTTGCTTTTACTTTCTTTTCTGGCTCTTTTGTAACTGCCGGCGTGACATCATCCGCTTTATCTTCTTTTACATCTGTCTTTTCATTTAAAACCGCAGTATCATCCTTTTTTCTATCTCCAAAATATCCCTCCATATAAGCCTGCAATACTATGCAGACAAAAACCATGATGCTTATCACAGCTATTATGATAAGCATCTGTTTTTTATTGTCTGTTTTTCCTTTATTATTCTTTTTCATCTTTTCCATTCCCATCTTATTATTTTGCTGATTCTGTCGGAGCGGCTGTTGCCTTGGCTTCAGCTTTTAATTCTTTTTTTGTAGTCTCAAAGTCTGAAGTAAATGATGATTCTATCATATAAATCTTTTTAGAGTCATCATCTATATACGCATAGCGTCCTTCTCCCGCAACAGATTCATTCCCTACTGTCAACATCTTTGTGTTGCCATTCTTATCTGTAATATCGACCTGTAAAACCGGTTCTTTAAGCCCGTACTGTGACAGTTCAGTACAATCATCTGTCACGGTACTTGTAGCAGATATCTTTTTAACATCATCTATCAGCGTCTTTACTTTACTCTGTTCAAGACTGTACTTTGCATCATCTTTCAATGCCCATTTATTGTTCTTTTTTACAAAAGTAAGCTCAGACTTGCTGTTTTTAAAGTGAAAAGATTCAATATCAGTATCTTTTATAGAATACAACTGTATATTATTTGCCGCTTCTTCTTCCTTTTCACTATTATCCTTATACTTTGTAACAGCAAAAAAACTGATAACTAATGCTATTAGAAGAACACATAATCCAACAATTGTCAATGACTGCCTTCTTTTTTTTGACAATCTTTTGTCCATATTACCCCTCCTTTACTTCTTTCTTCTGCTCATCCAGATTATAAATCCAGTAACAAGAAGCCCAACAGGTATTATTATGATGATTACAGTTGCCCATAAAATCTGTGTTCCCTGTGTAAGTGAGATATAAGAATATGAAAGACTCTTTGCACTTATCGAAGTCTCCTCAACATCTGAATCAGACAGCGACTTGACAGCATTTGTAAATAATGAACCATTGTCAAACTGATTTGTCGATATCACATCATCAGAGAAAGCATACGCTGATGCAAAAACAACAAGCTTCGTGCTCTTGTCATCATCAATCTTATCAGTTACAGATACTCCTATATCAAAAGGTCCATCGATATCCCCTTTCTCTTTAGCTGCTTTTCCTGACGAAGTATCAAGCTTAAGATATGACCCTTTTGATGTTGTCATAAGTTCTGTTACTGTGAGTGATTTTCTCATATTTTTACTTGAAAGCTTTGAAATTCCAACAGGTGATGGCATTACCACAACTCCTGTAATATCAGATGTTATATCGTCAGAAGAAGCCACAGTAGGGATAACAGAATTCACATAGTTATAGTAGTTTCCCTGTGTCTCACATACCGAACCTATCTGCTCATTAAGACCATAATATTTAAGTAATTCTTTTAAATTTGGCGTATCCTTTGTCCCATACTGAAGATTTATTACAGCATTTCCGCCCTTCTTCATGTAATCAAGAATCTTATTTTTTTCTTCCTTACTTATATCCTTTGTTGCTCCATTTATAAGAAGTATATCACAATCTGAAGGTACTTTATCCTCAGAATAAAGTGTAAGTTCCTCTGTTTCTATATTCATCTTACTAAATGAAGTTGACATTGTTGTTCCTACTTCAAGTTCATCATGACCCTGAAGAATATACATCTTAGTCTTTTTCTCTGCAAGAACGCTCTGTATCGCAGATGTTATCTTTCCTTCAACATCAAGGTACTGTGTCTGTGAATATGTTGAATAATCCGTGTTTGTATAAAACATATCAGTATTCTGCACATATGCCGAACTCTTCGTTGAATCATTCACAACTATAACATCATTTTGTGCAACAGAACCAGCTTCACTATCTGACAGATATTTACTTGCAAATCCTGGATTTACAACAGGGTCTACTTTTTTTATCTTTACTTTTGATGATACCTTAGGATACTGTTTAAGAACCTTTTCAATATATTCCGTTTCTTTGCCATCCGTAACAAGATAGTAAAGGGTAATATCATTCTTTGCAGACTTTAATGCCTTTTTAGTATCTTTTGATAATGTAAATAAACTATTTGAACTCAAGTCAGTTGACAGATCAAGCTTTCCAAATACAAGATTTACAACAACTACTATCGCTATCACCAAAACAGTGATAAACGAACTATATGCTCCTGATTTAAACTTTCTATTTGTAAATGATCTTTTTATTCCTGCGGAGCCATTTTTTATTTTAACTTTCTTTAATCCTTCACTCATTTTACTGCTCCTTTCTTAATTAAAATTAAAACGCTTTTTCTTGATCATCTGAATCGTGAGGAATACAAACAAGAATGCTATCGAAACATAATAAACTATCGCATCATAATTTAATATTCCAAGACTAAAATCGTCATATCTTGTAGACAATGCGAGCGTATTTAATATATTTGTGAGCAGACTTTCATATATCGAAGACTTTACTGCATAAATTATCCATATTGCTGCCTCTCCAATAACTGCCATCATGATAAGTACAGTTATATTATTCATCATATGATAAAAAACAAGACATATGACAAGCCATAATACTGCTATCATAACACACTGTGATATAGCCTCTGTGGGAAGAAGACTTGTAATATTACTTAAAAGAAATGTAAGAAGAAGTGTGATAAAACTTACAACAGATGCGATTACCTGACTTTCCGTAAGTGATGAGATAAAAAGACCTATCGCTATCGTTGATGCACCTAAAAGGTAAAATCCTATAATACTGCTGTATGCCGGTGCAAGCCTTACATCTGTTCCATACATATGTATGATAAGCGGATATATACATATAGGAATAAATGCACATGAAAATAATGTCATAACGGCAAGATATTTACCGACTATTATCTTTCCAAGAGATATCGGTGCCGTATAAAGAAGCTGGTCTGTTTTCTGTCTGTTTTCTTCTGCAACTATACGCATCGTAAGTATCGGTATAAGCAGAACATACATAAATGAAATTCCGCCCAGTGTCACCTCAAAGTTTCCAAGTCCGCTTGAGAGATTGTAAGCCCATGTATATATACCTATGATAACGAGAAAGAACGCAAGGAACACAAAACCTATCATAGAATTAAAATATTGTCTCAACTCTTTTTTATATATTGCAAGCATTATTTTTCCTCTCCTTCCATATCAGAGTCTGTATCATCACTCATGTTTTTGCTGTCTTTTTCCACAGCCGGTCTTTCCGCCTCTAAAACTTTATCTGTATTGTTGGTTTCCAACTCAATATTTTCATCAGATATACTATTATCTTCTGATTTCTTTTCACTCTTCAATTTTTTGAATTTTCTGCCGCCATACTGTTTTGAACCGCCCCTTGTAAGTGCAAGGAATGCATCTTCAAGTGATGTATCAAGTTTATTCATCTCGATAAGCGGACACTCTGCTTTTGCAAGTGCATAGAAAAGTTCGACTCTTATATCCTCATCTTCGGCACAGTAAATTGTAAGACCTGTCGTATCTTTTTCATTTTCCTTTTCATTGTCATAAGATACATTCTTAATACCTGAAACAGTTCTAAGTGCCTCTTTGATTTTTGTCTTATCACCTTTTACAACAATGTGAACACCATTTGTATCAACCATTTTCTTTGTAATGTTTTCCGGTGTATCTTTTGTTATCATCTTTCCTTCATTTATAATGATTATCTCATCACATACAGCACTTATCTCCTGCATGATATGGGAACTTAAAAGAACAGTATGATTTTTACTCAGCTCTCTTATAAGCTCACGCATCTCTATTATCTGACTCGGGTCAAGACCTACCGTAGGCTCATCAAGGATTAGTATATCGGGATTGCCCATCATTGCCCCCGCAAGACCTACTCTCTGCTTATAACCTTTAGATAAATGCTTTATAAGTCTTTCAGAAACATCAAGAGTCTTTGTCTTTGACATTATCTTGTGTACTTCAATATCTCTTTCCTTTTTAGGAACTCTTTTAAGTTCTGCAACAAAAGAAAGATATTCCCTTACTTTTAAATCCGGATAAAGCGGTGGTATCTCCGGAAGATATCCTATATTCTCCTTTGCAAGTTCAGGCTCATCCATTATATCAATACCGTCAATAAGAACCTCTCCTTCTGTCGGTGCAATATAACCTGTTATCATATTCATAGTTGTTGACTTTCCGGCACCGTTAGGACCAAGAAAACCGACAACTTTTCCTGTTTCAACAGTAAATGAAAGATCGTTTACCGCAGCATGTGTACCATACTTTTTAACGAGATTTTTTACTTCAATCACTGTATATACCTCCTGTTTTTAATATACAAAAGAGAATAACATAAGAATGTCAAGATTTTGTGAACACAACATCAAATTTAAAAATTTGATGTCAGCAAAATCTGCATTTTGCTCCTTCAAGAACGAAAAAAGCCATATCTTTTCAGACATGACTCTTTTGCTTACTGTTTTATGATATTTTTAGCATTTTTCAGGTTCAGGATATTCTTCCCCGTCTGTGTCTACTGTTACTTTTATTATCATCTGGGGTTCTAATGGTGCATCGGAATAGTCTGTCTCGGTTTCTGCTATAGCATTGACTGTGTCCATTCCGTCTGTCACTTTACCGAATGCTGCATACTGTCCGTCAAGATGTGGTGCATCCTTATGCATGATAAAGAACTGTGAACCTGCTGAATCAGGCATCATTGAGCGTGCCATTGAAAGTACTCCGGCTGTATGTTTAAGATTATTTTCTACACCATTTATCGCGAACTCACCTTTAATGGAATAACCCGGTCCGCCTGTTCCTACTCCATCAGGATCTCCACCCTGAATCATAAATCCCTTTATGACTCTGTGAAAGATAAGACCGTCATAAAAGCCTTTGTTTATGAGCGAAATAAAATTGTTTACCGTATTAGGTGCTATCTCTGGATAAAGCTCTGCTGTTATCGTTCCTGCTGTTGTCTCAAATGTAACTATTGGATTTTTTGCCATTTTTGTTTTCCTTCCTCTCAAAAAATTTTTAATTTTCTAATATTCTCTGCTGTTCTTCTTTTATGTATTCATGAATACGGCGTTTTAATGTAGGTGCTTCAAGAGGAGCAAACAGTATATCATTGACGATATCTGAAAGAACCGCATATCGTATCTGTTCCATACTTCCCTCTTTGCATATCGCAACTATCGGATGCTGTGTCACCCATTCTTCTTTTTTGACCAACTCCCAGAGTTCACTGCCTGAATCAGATAACTCAGATACATCAATATATATCATGGCAATCTCATTGTCCTCCTGAACAACATGCTGCCTTATATCCTCCAAACCTGACACGATATTTATCTGTACTGAACTTGGAAGTGCAAATTCCAAAGTGCTCGCAGTGTTTCGTGAATCTGACCATAAAAGCACTTTACGGTTTCTATCTAAAATGTCATATTCAACACCATGAACGCTGAAACATGCTTTTCCTGCCTTTTTTGATATATATAATGCCTGATCTGACTTTGCAAACAGCTCAGCAAATGAATTGTCCTCCGGCTCTGAAAATGCAATTCCCATACTAACTGAAATATTTTCAGGAATCGTAAGATTCTCTTTCTTCTTAAAAATCTCAACAAGCTGCTGCGCCTTTTCTGTAACAACCTGTTCATTTGGTATATCACGCATCAAAACTACAAATTCATCGCCACCTATACGGCCTATGATATCAGTACTTCTGAACAGTGAAGACAGCACTCCTGCAACAACACTTATGATGTGGTCACCTACCTTATGCCCCAATATATCATTTACTGATTTAAAATTATCTATATCTATGACCATAAGTGCATGCTTCTTTTCATCAGACTCGCATAATATCTCAGTGACCATCTCTTCTGTTGTAACTTTGTTGAACAGATGCGTCATCTCATCTATCTGAGATTTTATTCTCCATGAATTCTGTTCCTCTAAAACCTCTTTCAAATGCCTTACAGCCCCAAGCGTATTGTTTATACGCGAAACGGCAATTCTTGCATCAACAGGCTTTATGATAAAATCATCCGCACCAAGTTCAAACGCCTGCGTCTGAAAAGAAATATCATCACTTGTAGTAAGTACGATAACAGGAATATTTCTAAACTCAGGATTTTTCTGCCTGCGTCTCAATACTTCAAAACCGTCTATTCCCGGCATTACCAGATCAAGTAAAACAATGTCTATGGCTTCACTTTTCTTTTTGATTATCTCTAAACATTCTGCTCCATCAGTTGCCTCGATAATCTCAAAATTATCTGATAAAGTTTCCCTAAGAACTACCCGCTGAAATTTTGAATCGTCTACAATCAATAAATTTTCCTTCTTTTGTAATTCCATACTTCAAAATCTCCTATAAATCATTTTCTGTCTCATAATATAATTAGCTTCCTTAATATAATACTTAATTTTAAAGAAAAATACTTGTTTGTAAACACTGACCTGCACACAGGCATTTTTTCTTTGAAAATTGCATTTAATTATATTATACCACTACCTAGTGCTTATGTGAAGCAAAAAAAATGCCGGATAAACTCCGACATTTTTTATATATAAAACTTAACAGCTACAGTAAAACAATACACTAACATCTTAATTTTTCAGTTTTACATCAAAGTCAAGCAGATATTCGCAATCCGCTCCGCTACTTGCTCATAACACTATTAGCTGCTATCGCGACATATCAGAATTGGCTTTGTCCCCTCCCGATACAAGCAAGTCCCCACCCACTACTTATTGCTCTACGCAGTAAAAGTGGAGGACTCCCCTGACAGTGTTAAAATGCAGCCTTATATATCTCAAGTAACTGTTCTTCGCTAAGCGGTATATAATTATTTTTTAAAAGCCTTAACTGTGTTGCTGCCACATCTTTTGCAAATACAGGCAGGTCACTTTCTTTTACACCAAATTCCTTAAGTGGTTCGCTCTTTAATACATTATCCATAAGTTCATATAATGCTTCCAGTGCTTTGTCCTGACTGACATTAAGTGTTTTTGCTATCACTTCCTCAAGGTCATTTATTCTTCCTTGCGGCTGTAATTCCTTGTATTTTTTCATAACCGATGCAAACATAAGCTGGTTTGACTGTCCATGAGGGATATGATATACAGAGCCGAGTGGATACGCACACGCATGAACCGCCGCACAGCCTGCATAACCAAATCCAAGTCCTGCAAAGTTTGATGCTTTAAGGAAGTCTTTTGCATATTTATTCCACGCATCACCACCGCCCTCTGAAACCGCCTTATCCCAGCAGGTAATGATAATCTTTAATGCCTCAGTTGAAAATACTCTTGATATACTGCATCCGTTAGGACTTAAAAATGACTCTACACTGTGAACCATCGCATCAATCGAAGATGTGGCAAATATCTTATATGGAAGTGAGCTAAGCAGATCAGTTATAAGGACTGCTTTATCAGGAAGCATTGCATCTGACGCAAGTCCCATCTTTACACCTTTACTCACACGGTTTATAACTGAGATATTTGTAACCTCACTTCCCGTTCCACAGGTTGTAGGTATTATTATAAGAGGATGAACTTTCTTTAAATTCTCTACATTGTCATACAGATCATCTACTTTATCATCATGACCTGCTACCGCAACAACTTTTGCTATATCGATAACAGTACCACCTCCGATAGCGATTATCCTGTCATATTTTTTATCTCTCAATGCATCAAGAATGGCATCCACATCACCATCCGTTGGTTCACCCTTGCTGTACTTTTCCCTGAACAAAGTCTGCACACCTGTATTAAGAGATAGAACATAATCATTATATGTATGCTCTCCACACAAAACCAAGTCGTCTGCACCTAACTTTATATACTTTGCAAATTGTTCAAATGTATCAAATTCCTCTATTTCCGTTTTTATTGAAAAACCTTTCATGTTATCTCTCCTTTTGTTATCATCTATATCACTTATACAAATTATCACAATCTTTGATGTGATAATAACATTATAAATGAATATTCATACATATGTACTAATTTATTGAGCTGCATAGCCTGATACCCGCTGTCAGGCTATATGCCAACTCTTAATTTTTATGCTCTTACAGTCCATGCATCCCTGCTACATTTTCACTAGACTGTTACGCTTCTTTTTTCTTCACTTCTGCGTCACTTATAGCATATTTTTCTTCAACAAGTTCTATAATAAAGTCTGCCGTCTTTCTCCAGCCGAGAAGACTGCTGTTAAGAAGTATATCCCTTGTATGTCTGTCACCACGCTTTTTGCCGGTGATATATTCATGTCTTGCATGCTGTGCTTTCTCAACAGATTCCCATTCTTCTGACGCTTTACGCTCATTAAGACCTTTTTTCTTCATTATGTCAGCAATCTCATCTTTTTTCGGTGCATAGATAAACACATTCAGCACATCATTTCTGTCCCTCAAGATATAATCACTGCTTCGTCCTACTATAACACATGATGACTTTCCTGCAAAATCATGTATTGCCTGAAACTGTGCGTCTATAACCCTGTTTGAGAGATTTGCATATCTTACACCATATGATGTATCAAATCCATACCTGACACCTATCTTTGTATCAGCCTCCTCGACAAGTCCCTTGTCAACACCTATCTGGTCTACAACTTTATCTACAAGATCCCTGTCATAATACTCTATTCCAAAATAATCGGCAACCATTTTTGCTATCTCAGGTCCACCGCTGCCATATTCACAGCCGACTGTTACAACAAAATGCTTTCCTGCATATTTTTTATTGATAGCAACGATTTTTGAATCTTCCACTTCTGTTTCTTCATCATCAGCTACAATAAATATATCACGGCCAAATTCTGCACCATATTTTTTCTTTGAATAAAAGTAGAAAAATACTCCAAGCAAAAGCCATGCACCTACTACAATCCATTCCTGCCATATAAGTGCTGCTGAGAAAGATGCAGGTATTATGTATAATAATGTCATAAATCCAGCCATCGCAACTGCCATTACACCGACAAATTTTCCTGCCTTTACTTTGTATGGTCTATCCATCTCAGGCTTTGTTTTTCTTAAGATACAAAATGATATAGATACAAACATATATGCTATGACGCAGCCAAATGAAGCAGCATCAACAAGCCATACAAGAACACCTCTTCCAAAGAAAGGAGCTATACAGCATGCAAGACCACAGAGAAGTATTGCAGCCTCAGGCGTTTTGTTCTTTCCAAGCTTTCCAAATACCTTAGGTATCATAAGTGATTCACCCATTGAGTATAAAGCACGACTTCCACCCATAAGGAATGAGTTCCATGATGTTATGATTCCGCAAAGACCTCCTATTATCAGCACTTTACCCATCATAGGAGAATTAAATGCAAGCTCTATTGCCTTAGCTGATACAAGTCCGTTCTGTGATGCCATTTCTTTAGCTATGGCACTGTTTGGCATAATATAGCAAACTGCAAATATTATAAGAAGATACCATGCAACTGCAAGAAAGATTGATAAAAGCATTATCTTTCCAATCTTTTTATATGGCACATTTATCTCCTCTGCCGCCTGCGGTATTACATCAAAACCAATAAATAAGAATGGTGTCATACAGGCAACTTTAAACACACTTCCAAGTGTACTTCCAGATGAAGCTTCCCACATCTGTCCCGTTATATTGCCGCCGTCACCATTAACCGCAGAACCTACGACAAGCAGGATTCCAGCAACCGCAATAATTGCTGTAAGAACAGTCTGTAACATAGCGGCAGTCTTTGCACCTTTTATGTTGATCACAGTGATAAGTATCGCAACACCGACACCCAAAAGTATCGTAGTCAGATAAATGTCTTTTCCGGCTATTGAATAAAGATAAACCTGATTAAAATTAGGGAAAAGATATGTGATAACCGTTGGAAGGGCTGTTGCTTCAAAAGCTGATGTTGCCACATAACCTAAAATTATCATCCATGTGCACACAAATGAACCTGTAGGTCCCATTGCCCTGTAACTGAATACGTGCTCGCCGCCGCACTGTGGCATTGCTGATGTAAGCTCTGCATATGTAAGTCCCACGAAGAATACCATAAGACCACCGATGAGCATAGCTATTATAGAACCCATGAAACCAGCGGTCGTTATCCAATCTCCTGAGTTGATTACCCAGCCCCAGCCTATCATGGCACCGAATGCGATAACGAGAATGTCCCACGCACCCATTACCTTGTCAAACTTTGATTTCTGCTCCATATCTTTCCCTCCAATTTCTGTTGGTTTATATGTGTTTGCGAAAATAATATAAATTTTGTTGATTGTAAAAATATATTTTCACAATCCTTTTACATATATTGAATATTTCGCAAAATAAATAATTTTTAATATAAGAGGGTCAGGACATATTAGCTCCGTATGTCCTGACCCCTTTGTCATTTATATATGTTTGTAATCTATTTACATTTTTTATCTAATAATAATGATTGTTATCTTTAGTAATATGTATTACTATTTACTAAGCACACCACAGGTGTGAACAGTAAACTGTAGCATTTACAGAGACTCTTTGATTGCTTCCTCAAATATCTCAAGTCCTTTTTCCATCTGCTCATCTGTCATTGTGAGTGGTGCAAGGAAACGAATCGTGTTGCTTGCTGTTCCACAGCTTTCAAGCAAAAGTCCTTTCTGCATTGCATTCTTTATGATGTTGGCTACAATTTTTGTCGCAGGCTCTTTTGTCTCTCTGTCTGTTACGAACTCGATTCCTATCATTGCTCCAAGTCCTCTTACATCACCGATTACAGGATATTTCTCCTGAAGTTCTCTGTAACGTTTTGTTACGACCTCTCCGATGTGTCTTGCTTTTGCGGCATAATCATCTCTCTGCATTACATCCATTACTGCAAGTGCTGAAGCACATGAGAGTGGGTTTCCACAGAATGTACCTCCGATAGTTCCTGCCGGAGCTGCATCCATTACTTCTGCTCTTGCAGTGATTGCTGAGATTGGAAGTCCGCCACCGAGAGATTTTGCTGTTGTGATGATATCAGGTGCTGCACCTGCCTCCTTCCAGTATTCAGAAGCATAATATTTACCTGTTCTACAGTTACCACACTGAACTTCATCAGCAATCATAAGTATTCCATTGTCATCACATATCTTGCGGACTGCTTTTACCCATTCGATAGGTGCCGGGATAAATCCGCCCTCACCCTGAAGTGGCTCTAATATCATGCAGGCAATCTCACTTGCTGGAGCGCCCTCATCAAATATTCTATTTAATTCATCAATATAATACTGGATTGCTTCTTCCTCCGTATATCCCTTTGGTGCTCTATAAAGATATGGATAAGGTGCGCGGTATATTCCTGCCG
Organism: Eubacterium sp. MSJ-13; assembly: GCF_018918235.1. Classification (GTDB taxonomy): domain Bacteria; phylum Bacillota; class Clostridia; order Lachnospirales; family Lachnospiraceae; genus Butyribacter. Next base: position 18,633 of record NZ_JAHLQE010000140.1, on the reverse strand, counting down.
GGAATGGTCCCATGCCTACCGCATAAATCTTCTTTGCTGTAAGTGCCATTGTAAGGTTTGTTCTTCCGTGGAATGCACCTGTAAAACAGATAACACCATTTCTCTTTGTGTAAGCCTTTGCAATCTTAATCGCATTCTCATCACACTCTGCGCCAGAGTTTGCAAAATATGTCTTTTTAACATCTCCCTTACATGGGATTATCTTGTTAAGCCTCTCTGCAAGTGAAACATATCCGTCATGGACATACACATTAAATATAGTGTGGAAATATTTATCTGCCTGCTCCTTAACTGCCTCGATAACTTCCGGATTAGAATATCCTATATTTAAAACTCCGACTCCGCCTACCCAGTCAAGAATCTTGTTTCCGTCTAAATCCTCAAACATTGCACCTGCACCCTGTTTGATACAAATAGGATATGTACTTCCACACAGTGCCTGTGGAATAGCTGCGTTTCTTCTGTCAAGGAGTTCCTTTGATTTTGGTCCTGGTACCTGTTCTGTTACAATTTCCGGTAATGCCTTTGATAAATCTTTAGTTGTCATAATATAATCCTCCTAAATATCAATATAATGAAAAAAGACGCCAAAAGATATATTTTCATATCTTTTAGACGCCTTTGTCTAAGTTGTTTTTTAATTTATGACTAAATTATAACAATTCTCTCTGACATTACAATGTGCACCGTGTACTAAAACTTTTGTGCACCACGACCAACACTTACTCTTTTCTATTGATATTCCTGTAATTTCTTATCATAAAAGCAAGTTTCAAAGAAAGACAGCTCTCCATATCGTTAAATTTATCACCTAAAATTTCCTGAATCCTGTTAAGACGGTAGTTAAGCGTATTTCTGTGTATATACATATACTCCGCCGTATATTTCACATTACAGTTATGGTCTATGTAGTTTTCAAGTGTCTCACACAGATTACTGTCATTAACCTCATCTGCACGGATAAGTTTTCCTATATTTTTCTCCACAAACTCATCAAGAAATTTAGTATCATTTATCTTTGATATAAGCGTGTAAATCCCTTGATCCTTATAAAAAAACACCGGCTCATCGTCATTTGATATATCAGCCACCTTGATTGCTGTCGCAGCTTCACTTCTGCTTTTCTTTACATCCTCAAGATACCCGGTCGTATTGCCTACACCGATTACAAGCCTTATGCCACATTCACCATATGCCCGTTTTGCAACTTTTAAAAGAATCTCTCTTAACTTCTCATCATCCATACCACTCGCCGGAACGAGTGCAAGGACTGTTCCTGTCTGCAATCCGGTAAGTATATTTTTTGACATATAATAAGAAAACTCTGAATTGATAATTCTTCTTACCGCCTGTCCGACAGCGAGCGAATCATTTGTTTGCTCCGCAGCCGTAAATTTTTCATCATTTGATTTGCCAAAGGATTTAACAACTGATTTGTCTTTCGCAAAAGCAAATTCTATTATCCTGAACTCTCCTGACAGATCAACATTTAAAAATCTTGCCTGTGCAAATACACTCTCCCTGCTCAGATGCTCCGCATCAAGAATCGAGGTGAACAACTGCTCCGCCGCATTTTTATTATTTTCTTCTATAACAAGCCTTTTGCATATTATCTGACTCAGATCAACAAGCGGAAATTTTTCAGGAAGTTCAAACAGTGGAAGTTTATTCTCATCACAGTACCCGACAAGTTCATCAGAAATCTGTCCCTCGTTTATGCCAAGAGCAGCTATATCAAACTCCTGCATCCTACTTATCAGTTCTTTCAATTTCACACTGTCATCAGTAAGATTTCTGTTTGTAAGCACCACAAACTCACTTCCATGTATATAATCCTCAATGCGGTATTCACTTTTTACACACTGTAAACAATCAGCAAAATATATCCATCTGACTGTATGATTTATGCCGTCAAATCCCGCCCTCAGATTCATAACATTTTTAAGTTCAGGAATATTTATCATATCTTCGCAATTCATAAATAAAGCCTTTCGTTACAATAAAAAATGTCTTATCCGTTAATTTCCTCTATCACACAGGTATGATGTTTTTTATCTTTTCCCTCCACATCATAACTTATCCCGACAAGAAGTATCTTATCACTATAGCCTGACAATGCACCATGGTATCTGTTTTCTTTTATCTGCTTAATTGCAGTGTCCGCCGATTTATTATACTTTAATTCCACTACCATTGCCGGTCTGAATCCCGCATTTGCCCTCGGAATAAACGCAAAATCTGCAAATCCTTTTCCGGCAGGCATCTCTCGAATTATATTATAATAACCCGGTGCCGTAAAATATGCCATTGTAAGAACACAGCTAAGTGAGTTTTCATCATTATACTTTAAAACAGATGTGTAAGTATCATGAGCAAGCTCTATAAGTTCGGCAACTTTTTCTGCATTTCCATCTATCGTTTCAAACAATAAATCATCACAGGTTGAAATTGCCTTTGCGATTTCACTCCACTCCCCTGTTTGCAAGGCAAGCTCAAATGCAGTTGCCACCTCATAGTTTGGCACATATGCACTCTTTCTGTCCGCATCATATCCTAGATACCCCAGATGAATCAATGCCGCTAATGCATCGTCTTTTGAATGTATCTCCGACAGATCATTTTGAAATGTATATGGATTTACCCTTACCTTGCCACCTGCAAGCATTTTCAAAATATCATCTTTAAGCCCCGCATAATTCATTGTTATAAATGTATTTATTGAAGCAAATGAGGATGTATTTCTCCAATAGGAGTCAAATCTATGTCTATCCATAGCCGCAGATACAGAGTTAGGATTATACATATGAATACCATCAATAAGATAGCCGTTATACCATGCTTTCATACCCTCGAAATCCATATCAAACCGTTTGCATAAACTTTTAACTTCATCCTCCGTAAATCCATAATACTGTGTAATCGGATATGAATCTAACATTGTATATTCACTAAAATTGTTAAGTGCTGACTCATCTTTAATCTTCTTTATCGGCAAAATTCCCGTAATATATGCCAGTGCTAGAAATGCTTTTGACTCCTCCGACTTAAACAGAGAGTGAAGAAATTGTAAATACTCGTGCACCAGCTCTTTGTCATCACTGTTTCTTATAACACAATCCCACTCATCAATAATTATTACAAAAGGAATATTTGTCTTTTTATAAATATCATAAATCAACAGATAAAAATCCTTGTCATAGTCTAATGTATCACCATACTCCTCCTTAAAATCATTGCAGACACGTTCCTTTATAGACTCAGTCAAATCTTCTTTGTGAAAATCCCAGACCGATGCTATATCCAGATGAATCACATTGTATTTATTCATATATTTTTTATAGTCCATGCTTTCAGAAATCTTTGTCCCACCAAAAAGCCCCGTTGAATCACTTCCAAGACTATAATATGCATCTATCATCCCTGCCGCATGTGACTTTCCAAATCGTCTTGCATGGCTTACCGCAAGACATTTATCCTCCGTTGACAGTCTCTCATTTAGATACTCTATCAGCTCTGTCTTATCCACATAAATCCTGCTGTTTTTTGCCTGCCTGAAACTTGCATTATTCGGATTAAAATATACCCCCATCTTAACTCACCTCATCTAACATTTATATAACAAAAATATTTTTTCACAACTGCTGCCATAAATTACTAATTTACTATAAATCTTCGTGCTTTTGTAATCATTTCCAAACACGATATATCCTCTTAATTTCACCTACATCTAGTATATTTTTCTTTCTATTTAATGTCAATCACAATTACCTCCCCCCTACACATAATACTGTGCCTGTGCATTCCAAAGTTCGTAATATTTTCCGTCCGTATCTTCCAAAAGCTCCTCATGCGTTCCAAACTGCACAATCTCACCCCTGTCAAATACTGCTATATTCTTACAAAACCTGCATGATGAAAGTCTGTGTGAAATATAAATCGCCGTTTTGTCTTTTACCATCTTGTCAAAATTGCTGTAAATTTCGTATTCTGCAATAGGATCAAGTGCCGCTGTCGGTTCATCGAGGAGCACAAATGGAGCTTCCTTATAGATTGCCCTTGCTATCGCTATCTTTTGCAATTCCCCTCCCGAAAATTCAACGCCGCTTTCATCATAACTTTTTCCTATATATGTATCAAGTCCGTCATCAAGTTTATCAAGCCTTGTTTTTAACCCTGCTTTTTCAAGACATTCCTCTATCTTTTCCTTATCTCCCTCCATATCTGCTGCCACATTTTGCTTCAATGTAAACGGGAGAATATTAAAGTCCTGAAAGACAACTGAAAACAATCTTCTGTATTCCCTCTGGTCAAACTTTCTTATATCAATACCGTTTAATAATATCTCTCCTTTTTCAACATCATAAAGGCGGCACAAAAGTTTTATCATTGTTGTTTTTCCCGAACCGTTCATTCCGACTATCGCAAGTTTTTCTCCTATATTTAATTCCATTGAAAAGTTTTTAAGTGCATACTCATCACTTCCAGGATATTTAAAATATACATTTTTAAACTCTATCTTATATTCATTATCACTTCTCTTTTCAACCGGAAGTTTTCCTTTATACATCTCATCTTTTAATCCGATAAGTTCCAATGTGGAAATCTGCTTTTTCGCCTCAAATGCAAGAGTTACAAGCGATGTGCAGATATGTGCGACACCTGTCAGAAGCTTTTGCAGACTGCCTACAAAAACAACCACATCTCCTGTACTTACTTTTCCCGAAAGTGCGGCAAGGATTACAACCAGATATGCACCTGCCTCTACTACTCCCATAGTAACATCACCCATTGCAGCTTCCATTCCCATACTGAAAGCTCCTTTTGTATCTAATTCCTTACGCTTTTTGGAAAAGAAAGTTTCTTTTGTATAACATTTTAAAAGGTTATAGCCATTATATATCTTAATATCTTTTGTGTTGGCATAAGTATAATTTCTATTATAAACAAAATCATATGTAAAATTAACCATTTCTTCACGATCTTTTTCATCAGCTTCAAAAAACTGATATTCTTTTAACATCTTGTTATAATGAAGCCTGAGTTTATCCGTAACTATCGCAATAAGTATTATCATAACAAAAGAAAATAATACAGAATATCTGCCTGTATGGCTTACTATCTTTACTATCGGATATGCAAGAACAAGCGACACAAAAATATTTACTATATCAAACAATATGCCGTTTGTTATAAATATCGGTGTATTTATGCCCCACCCCCAATTTGTATCCTTATCTATCTTATCTCTTAGTCCTTTTACCTTTGGACTGTCTATCTCACTGTAATCCATATCCAATATTTTCATTTCTATGTTTGATGAATAAATATTATATATCCTGTCACGCCTTGCCTCTGCATAATTCCACGCCGTACTTGCCACAAACCTTATCAAAAATATTATAACAAGCGTAATAATGGTAACCTCGGATAACTCTTTTGCTCCTTTTTTTTGTGCGAGCCCGTCAAGAACATAAGCCGAAAGCCAAAGTGCAACAAAAGCTGCTGCTACATTTGTGATATGTGTTATCATAGAAATCTTAAAATAATTTTTATCTATCTCATTTATTATATTATAGAGATTTTTAATATTTTTTATATGTTGTCTTAATGAAACTTTTTCTGTTATTTTTTCCATCATACTGTCCTCTCATAATAACTGCTCTGCACTTCAAACATCTGTGCATATCTTCCGTTCATCTGCATAAGCTCCTCATGTGTTCCCTGTTCTATCACTTTTCCTTTTTCAAGCATGATTATCCTGTCTGAAAATCTTGTACTCGCAAATCGGTGTGATATAAATATTGCCGTTTTTTTGTCCGTATATTTTACATAACTGTTATATATCTCGCTTTCAGCAATCGGGTCGAGTGCCGCTGTCGGCTCATCAAGCACAAGCACTGGTGCATCTTTATACAATGCCCTTGCAAGTAAAAGACGCTGGTTCTGACCTCCCGACAGTTCAATACCGTTTTTATGCATTGACTTCGTTATATAACGCTCAGGTGTTATCCCCCTGCTATCAAAGTATTGTTTTAAGCCTGCTTTTTCAAGTGCATCAAGTACCTTTTCATTGTCCGCATCGACTGCTCTTTTCAAAGATACATTTTCACTTATCTTAAACGGAAGTATAAAATATTCCTGAAATACAACTGAAAACAACTTATAAAATTCTGACCTTGCAAATCTGTTTCTGTCAATGCCGTTTATCAGAATACATCCCTCATCAGGCTCATACATTCCTGTAAGCAATTTTACAAGGGTAGTCTTTCCTGCACCATTTACACCGACTAATGCTATTTTTTCTCCGGATCTTATCTTCAGATTAAAATGCTTAAAAATCTTTATATTTTCCTTATCTTCATCATCACTTTTATACGAAAAGCTCACATTACGAAACTCTATTTCCATAGGAGCTTTTAACTCTTTTGTCCCCTCGCCATCATCCATCTGCTCATCCGCAAGATCAAAATATTTTCTTATATCATCTGCCTTTTTAGCGGCATTCCTTAACTCTAACATATCATGTATAATGTTTCCCACAAAACCTGAAAAATCTGCCACAGCACCAAAATACATTACAAATTCTCCTGCCGTTATGCTTCCCTGTACGGCTTTACTTATAAGGTATATATACACTGTCATATCACATAGCATGGATATTAAAAAACCAATTTTTTCGACACGGGATGTAACTTTTCCTTTTTTGATATTAAAGTCAGTTATCTTTCCGATGATATTGTCCCTCAGCTTTGAGAGCCAGCTATCCATATCAAACATCCTCACATCCTTTGCCATACTTGTATTTCCCATATTGCCTTTTATACAATAATATTTGCTGTTAAGTTCTGCACTTTCTTTTCTCACACTTTCATAGTATTTCATGCCATAATCCTGTGCATAACAATTTATAAGCGACAAAACAATAACGACAGCAAGCATAAACATATTAAGACTTCCTATAACTCCGGAATATAATATAAAACATAAAATATTTATGATAATAGATACCGTTCTGTTTATTAGATTACTTGTAGCACCATTATCTCCCTCATTTGCTAATGTCTCTACCGCTTTGTTATATGTCTTTTTATTTTCTCCGCCCTCACCGCACTGATAAGCTACTTTCTGACTTTTTAAAAAAAGTTCCGACAAAAGCAAAAATCTCATATTGTTACATGGAATATACTTTCCTCCATAGCTTCCTGCACCAGCGGCTTTCGCCACTATATAAACAAACAGCAGCAATATAAATATACCTAAATTCATCCATGTATCACCTGTGACAATATCTACTGCAGCTTTGGATAATACAATACTAAGAAATGGCTGCAGCACTCGCATAAATATCTCAACCACTGCAAGAAACAATGCAACCGGACAATATTTTTTTATCAAGCCGAAAATCCATAGTATATCGCTTATCACTCCATAACGCTTTGTCTTATTCTCATTCATTTCTTTTTTCCTCTTCTTCAATTTATTTTCCATATGATAACACTTTTTTAAGCAAAAAATAAATTCGTGCACGAACGGTACATTTCATGCACGAATGGTTAATTTTTTACAATAATAATATTATTGCGGCAGCTTTATAATGGCAGCATCACCTCGGTTGCAAACACTCCATCCTCGTCCTGTCTGTTTAAGTAGCCACCATATTTTTCCACAACTTTGTCTGTTCTTCTCAGACCAAAGCCGTGATATTCTTCTGTTTTTGTTGAGTGATACAGATTTCCGCTTCTCTTTAACTTACCCTCAGATGAGTTCATAACATACAGATAAAGCTGACCTTTCAGTATATCAATGTAAACCCTGATAAATCTCTTATCCTCATCTTTTATCTTCTGACACGCCTCTATCGCATTGTCCATAAGATTGCCGAGCACTATGCTTAAGTCGACCTCAGAAACAGAAGTATTTAAGTCAGCAGGCACAATGGCTTTGGCATCAACTTTTATTTTTCTCTGACCAGCAAGTGAAATCTTGCTGTTTAAAATCGCATCAATCATTACATTTCCTGTTTTTATAACAGTATCAACAGTAGTCAGGTCAATCTCAAGGTCATTTAAGTATGTATCAAGTTTATCATATTCTTTCATCTGCAGATAAGCCTTCATCGTCTGTATATGTGTGCGGTAATCGTGACGCCAGCCTCTTGTCTGACGATACATATTTTCAACTTCCTCATAATGTCTTTCGATAAGACTACTCTGATATGCCGATATATTTTTTTCTGTCACAAAAACAATCAGCCTTCTTATTACTATAACCATAAGCAGTACAAGTAAGATAACTGCCGCAATTATGCCTAATATATTTATCTTCATCTGTAAACCTCTACTCTCTTGTAATAATGTATAAATGCTTCGTTCACAACAGGATATGCGCGCCTGCTAACCGGGATTTTTGAGCCATCATCAAATATTATCTCATTTTTTCCTATACTATGTACAAATTCAAGATTACAAATATATGAACGATGGCATTTTACAAAATTATCTCCGTCAAGCCTCTTTTCAACATTTTTAACGGCCTCAAGAACAGTGTACGAGACACTTCTGCCATCTTCCAAAACATTAAAAACCGTATTGTGCCCTGCTGCCTCGACATACATTATCTTTCTTTTATCAAACTTAAAAACTCCGTCCTCACCACGAAATATAATATATTCTGTGTCACTTTTTTTCTTTATGGCACGCTCAAGACACTGAACCACTTTTTCTTCACTGATAGGCTTTATCAGATAATGAAGTGCTTCGACTTCGTAGCCCTCTGATATATATTCAGCAACCCCTGTAGTAAACACAAGTGCTATATTATTGTCAGACTCCCTTATACGCTTTGCCATTTTAATGCCATCCATCTTTTTCATCTGTATGTCAATAAACAATATATCAAAGTCTTTTTCGTCCTCCCATGCAAATAAAAAACTCTCCGCACTGTCATACTCTTTTATCTGTATATTTTCTTTTCTTTCCACTCCCCAGTTTTTAATGTATCTGTTTAATATCTGCATATGCACAGCTTCATCTTCAATAATTCCTATCTTCATTTCTTTCCTCGTTTTTGTTTTATACTATCTGATGGAAATATCACCGTCTGAACACTTTATCTCAAGCGTTGCCGTCGCAGAATCAATATTTCTCTCAAAAGATTTTTCCGTTTTATCACCATCTGTTATATTCTTTACGCTCACATCACCATAACTTGTCTTTGCATTTACCGAAATGCCTTTCCAGTCATCAAAGCCTATAACTTTCACATCCCCATAACCTGATTTAATTTTTATATTCCCGGCAAATTTAGTATTCTGCAATCTCAAATCACCGTCATTTAAATTTACTGCTATGTCCTCAAACGAACCGTCGCTGCACTTAATGTCACCATAATTGTCTGTTATATCTATGCCTTTAAGACTTGTATTTTTGACAGAGATATCTCCATCATTTGTTGATATTTTTCCGCTGTCAATATCAATATCTTCAAACTTAGTATCGCCATCACTGTTGTTAATCGTGGCACTTGCAAATTTAGAACCTTTTACCGAAATATCTCCGTCAGAAGATGATATTTTTATATCTTTTGAATCTGCATCCGAAAGTTTTATATCACCTGCATCTACTGATATATCTATATTGTCACTTTTAAGTCTGTCCACAGAAATATCTCCATCTGCCGTATCAAGTTCCGTACTGCTTATCTTTTTATCCTCTGGCAGATACAATGTGAACTGATTTTTTTGTACATAATCTTTCGTACCGCCAAGCAAGGCTTCGATTCCGCTTAAATCCATGTTTACTGTAACATGATTTGATTTCTGTATGAGCTTAAATTCACCTTTGGTCACCTCATAATCTATCGGAACTTCACCCTTTTCTTTCTTTAGATTATATTCTATATAACAGTTTTTGTCATCTGATCTTGCAATTTTAAAATCAATTGTATTTAACTTTACATTTATCTTATCAAAATCGTTTATTTTTGTCTTTTTTAATACTGCATATTCTTTTTCAAGATTTTTACTATCAGTTGTGAGCATTGAACTAAAATCCAGTTTTTTTACAACTTTTCCACCACCCATTGCTCCTCCGACAAAAAACATTCCAGCTCCAAAAAATAAACATAATATTCCTGCTATCAAAGATATATTTATAAATTTTTTCATTATTTTTTCCCCCTTTTAGACGCTTTCTGTGCAAACTTAATAGTAATATCAATAATAAATCTGCTAAATAAAACTCCGAGTACTGAAACAATAATTCCAACGCCTATCGCTGCAATTCCAAGACCTGAGAGCATTAACGCCGCTGATATTGAAAGCCTTATCGTAACTATCGCCCTCGCTATAACGGCAAGTCCTGCTATAACCGAGCACACACCGACTAAAAATACGCATAACAAAACTAATACAATACAAAGCACAATACAAAACATTACGACCAGACCACTTATAAGAAGCGGTGTAGCAACAGGAATCGCACATATTGCAAGTATTGCCACCCACAATATACCAAATACCGACCTTTTCCCGCTGTCACCCTGTTTCTTTTCATCAGCCTGCTTTTTCTCATCTATCCTTTTGTCAAGGATATTGCTTATAATGTCGCAGGCAGCTTCTTTTGGTGTTCCAAGCTCCTCCATAAGTTTTTTTGCTTCATCATCATCTGTCTCAGAAAAATACTCCGTAAAATATTCCATTGCATCATCATAATCAGCCTTAGGCAGTTTTTTCAGATATTTGCTAAGCTGCCCCAAATATTCATCTCTCGTCATTTTTTATTCTCCCTTCTACTATACCGTCAATTGTATCTCTGTAACTTATCCATTCTGAATTTAAGAATTTAAGTTCCTCTACACCCGCATCCGTCAAAGAATAATATTTTCTTTTTCTTCCCTGATACTCCTTTGTGTAGGTAGTCATAAATCCATTTTTCTCAAGTTTCTTCAATATTGGATAAAGCGTGGACTCCTTTATATCCGCCACAAGTTTAACCGTCCGGCTTATCTCGTATCCATATGAATCTTCTTTTTGCAGCACCGATAGGATTAAAAATTCTATCAGACGTGCAGATACAGGATAGTACATTTTTACACTTCCTTTCTGTGTGAATTATATGTAATATTTTTATATATAAAAATATTATATATAAAATATATACATATTGTTGTGCTTTGTCAAGTATGAGATTTATAGTTTTTTAAAAGAAATATAACAGTTCAGCAAAAAAGGGCAAAACCAGCGTTTTGCCCTCCAAGAATTGCTTCGCAATTATCGTTGGTTTTCCTCTACATTACGAGCATTTTCCTATAACATAAAAAGAGACTGTCGCAATAAGAAAATTTCATACAGGATATAGATGTTTTATTATAGTAACTACCTCTATATCATGTACGATTTTTCATTAATGCAACAGCCTCTCAAAATACAAATCTGAACAGAATATTTCTACCATTATACCATTTTGAAATATTCTGTTCACTGTACACTATTAAGATTACTGTATGTTGTTATTTTTATCATTTTCCGCTTTATCGTATGTCTGTGTCAATACCATTTATCTCCTCTATAACACATGTATGATGTTTTTTATCTTTTCCTTCCGCATCATAGCTTATCCCAACGAGCAGAATTTTATCACTATATCCTGACAATGCACCATGATACCTGTTTTCTTTTATCTGTCTTATAGCAGTATCTGCCGATTTATTATATTTTAATTCCACGACCATTGCCGGTCTGAATCCCGCATTAGACCTCGGAATAAAAACAAAATCTGCAAACCCTTTTCCGGCAGGCATCTCACGAACAATGTTATAATATCCCGGTGCCGTAAAGTATGCCATTGTAAGAACACAGCTAAGCGAATTTTCATCATTGTATTTTAAAATTGATGTGTAAGTATCATGAGCAAGCTCTATAAGTTCGGCAACTCTGTCCGCATTTCCATCTATGGTTTCAAACAATAATTCATCACAGGTTGAAATCGCCTTTGCAATCTCACTCCACTCCCCTGTCTGTAAGGCAAGCTCAAATGCAGTTGCTACCTCATAGTTTGGCACATATGCACTCTTTCTGTCCGCATCATATCCGAGATAACCTAAATGTATCAATGCCGTTAAAGCATCATCCTTTGATGCAATAGTTGAAAAATCATTTTGAAATGTATTTGGATTTATCATGACTTTTCCACCTGCAAGCATCTTCATAATATCGTCCTTTAGTCCTGCATAATTCATCGTAATAAATGTATTTATTGATGCAAATGAAGATGTATTTCTCCAATAAGAGTCAAAATCACTTCTCTCCATTGCCATAGACACAGAGTTTGGATTATACATATGAATACCATCAATCAAATATCCATTGTACCATGCTTTTGTGCTCTCAAAATCCATATCAAACCGTTTGCATAATTCTCTAACTTCATTTTCCGTAAACCCATAATATTTCGTTATTGGCCTTGATTTTAACATCGTATATTCACTGAAATTGTTAAGTGCCGACTCATCTTTAATCTTCTTTATCGGCAAAATCCCCGTAATATATGCCAGTGCAAGAAATGGCTTTGACTCCTCCGATTTAAACAACGAGTGAAGAAACTGTAAATACTTATGTACCAGCTCTTTGTCATTACTATTTCTGATAACACAATCCCACTCATCAATAATTATTACGAAAGGAATATTTGTCTTTTTATAAATATCATAAATCAACAGATAAAAATCCTTATCATAATCTAATGTATCACCACACTCCCCTTTAAAATCATTACATACACGCTCTTTTATAGACTCCACCAAATCCTCTTTATGAAAATCCCAAACTGATGCTATATCCAGATGAATAACATTATATTTGTTCATATATTTTTTATAATCCGTACTCTCAGAAATCTTTGTGCCATCAAAAATCTCTGTCGAGTCGCAGCCAAGACTATAGTATGCATCTATCATCCCTGCTGCATGGGACTTTCCAAATCGTCTTGCATGGCTCACTGCAAGACAATTTCTCGGTGTTTCAAGCAGTTCATTGAGATAATCTAATAACCCTGTTTTATCTACATAAATCTTATAATTCCTGTCCTTTTTAAAACTTGCATTACTCGGATTAAAATATACACCCATCTTACATTCACCTCATCTATATAATGTTGGTATCCCAAAAATTTTGTCCCCAAATGCCTCCACAGCTATAAATTACTGCATTACTATGTGTTTTTCACTTTATTGCAAATAGCAATACTTAATACTACGACTTTATTTACCATTAGTATATTTTTATTCCAAAACAATGTCAATCGCATTTTTAATACAAAGTGGTATCCTTTTCTATTTTTGTTTATCCGAATAAAATTTTATGCTAATTTTCACCCCTGTCGCAATCAACTTATTATTGCAAGCGTACAGACGAACAGGAACGGTCACTCTTTAACTTATCTCTCCACAAGTTCATACGGCTCTTTTTTCTCAATCACATATCCACCTGTCTCATCACCCGTCACATTTTCCTTTTTTATTATTTCATACGCCTTTGTTTTCTTTACTCCCCACTTATAATTTGAATCAAAATACTGCACATCCCCCCACTTTGCAAGTGGGACTATGTAAAAATCAAACAGATCTTTCTGTGAAGTTTTCTCATATACCTGTATCTGTATCGTATAACTGTCAATCTTTATAATCCCGTTTATACGCTGCTTTCCTGATGCAGACTTTTTGCCGGCTTCATTAAGTGCGATTCTTTTGACCTGGGCATTGTAATCTTTCCCTGTCACTTTGCCAAGTTTTTTATAATCCCAGCCATACTGGGCTGCCACCTGTTTTATAACTTTTTTGGCATCTTTCTTTTTGGCTTTATATTTTGGATCTAATGCAAAAAAATAAACAAACAAATCCCTTGTCCTCGGATATTTGTCTGTTATGTAAGAGTAAGTTTTATCCCTGTAAAGTGAACTTGTCCATTCAAATGCTTCTTTTATTTCGGGATATATTATTTTTGTTCTTATTTTATTTTTAATCCCAGCCGATGGCTTCTTTATTTTTGAATCATATATTTTCTTTGCCCTGCCACTGTCATCACAGCCTGTCTGATAATTTAAAAGCCCTGCAATATTACATTTATAAACACTGTCAGAGGCTTCATATGAACTGTCAGTCCTAAGATAATAATTAAACATCAGGTCATCAGCCGTTATCGTCGTGCCTGCTGCCGTTTTTATTCCTTCTTTGAGCCTTATCGTATATGTTGTTATCTTTTTTCCGTTTTTCTTTTTATCTTTTTTAGTATAACGGCTGTCGCTGTCGATACTCTCAAAATAGTCCGAACCTGATTTTGACTGTATCTTTTTTAATTCGTTATATATATTTATATAACACTTATCCAATATATACCTGTCAGCCTTTGTATAATAAACAAAAGGTGACAGATTTTTTGACACATCACCTTTTATATGTAATATCTTTTGTGTCCCAGTTTCATTATCATCCTTAATTTTTATATCAGACTGCTTCACTTGTGAATATGTAATCTTTTCACTCTCACTGTCATTTTTATTTTTGCAAAATGATGTAACGATTATTACGACAAGACATAAATAAAAAACAACGACAATTATATTTTTTTTCATGGTGTAGATGTTATTCCTTTCGTTAATAATAATAAATACCAGCGAATATACTCTTTTGCAGACCAACTTACATGTCAAGCGGATATTCGCAATCCGCCCTGCTACTTGCTCATAACATTATTAGCTGATCTCGCAGATATCTGTTAATATAATCAGAGTAAATCTACACACGCCTAAAGTCAATTTAAACCATGATCCAATTTTCGACAACAGTCTATTTCCTCTATAACGCAGCTATGATGCTTCTTATCTCTTCCGTTTGCATCATAACTTATTCCGACAAGCAGTATCTTATCACTATATCCTGACAACGCACCATGATATCTGTTTTCCTTTATCTGTTTAATTGCTGTGTCTGCCGACTTGTTATACTTTAACTCTACAACCATAGCTGGTCTAAATCCTGCATTAGACCTTGGAATAAAAACAAAATCGGCAAATCCTTTTCCGGCAGGCATCTCACGAACAATATTATAATATCCCGGTGCAGTAAAATATGCCATTGTAAGAACACAGCTTAAAGAATTTTCATCATTGTATTTTAAAACTGATGTATAAGTGTCATGTGCAAGCTCTATCAATTCCGCCACTCTTTCTGCATTTTTATCTATAGTTTCAAATAGCAGTTCATCACAAGTTGAAATTGCCTTTGCAATCTCGTCCCATCCACCTGTCTGCAATGCTAATTCAAATGCCGTTGCCACCTCGTAATTCGGCACATATGCACTCTTTCTTTCCGCATCATATCCCAGATATCCGAGATGTATCAATGCCGTTAAAGCATCATCCTTTGACGCAATAGTTGAAAAATCATTTTGAAATGTATTTGGATTTACCCTGACTTTCCCTCCCGCAAGCATCTTCATGATGTCATCCTTAAGTCCTGCATAATTCATAGTTATAAATGTGTTAATTGATGCAAAAGAAGATGTATTTCTCCAATAGGAATCATAGTCATGATCCATCATAGACTGTACAACAGAATTTGGATTATACATATGAACTCCATCTATCAAATATCCATTGTACCAGGCTTTTACTGTTTCAAAATCCATATCATACTCTTTGCACAACTCTTTTACTTCATCTTCAGTAAATCCGTAATATTTACCAATAGGTTTCGATTTTAACATGGTATATTCACGAAAGTTATTTAAAGCCGACTCATCACTGATTTTTTTAATCGGTAAAATCCCTGTTATATATGCCAATGCCAAAAAAGCTCTCGATTCTTCTGATTTAAATAACGAATGAAGAAACTGCAGATACTTATGTACCAATTCTTTGTCATCACTGTTTCTGATAACACAATCCCACTCATCAATAATTATCACAAACGGAATATTTGTCTTCTGATATATGACCATTAAATTATAGTTTAAACTATCCTGATAATTCAGCTCATCATTGAAAGTTTCTTTAAAATCTTTATAAATATACTCTGTTATTTTTTCCACTATGTTTTCTTTATAAGAATCAAAAAATGATGAAATATCCAAATGTATCACATTATATCTATTCATATATTTCTTATAATCAACATTTTCAGAAATCTTTGTCCCCCAAAAAATTTGTGTCGAGTCACAGCCAAGACTATAGTATGCATCAATCATCCCTGCCGCATGGGACTTTCCAAAACGTCTTGCATGACTCACCGCAAGACATTTACTATTTGTTCCTAACATACTGTTTAAATATTCCAAAAGCCCGGTTTTATCTATATATATCCTGCTGTTTTTATCACAGGTAAAGCTCTCATTATTCGGATTAAAATATATGCCCATCCCACATTCACCTCATTTCATCTCATATTACCTTTGCATAACTTTAGTATATTTTTGTTGTGAAACAATGTCAATCGTAATTTAACACTGTCAAAGAAAATCCCCATCTCCACTTATTGCTTTATGCAATAGAAGTGGAGGTGGGGACTTTCCTTGTATCAGGAGGGTTGCACCCCTTCTGATATGCTGCGATAGCAGCTAATAGTGTTATCAGCAAGTAGCAGAGCGGATTGCGAATATCCACTTTACGCATACAGACATAACAGATACTCAATTGTTACTGTTCATCATAGTGCGACCAATAACACTCAATTTTTGACAGAAAACATTAATCTTGCGTTGGAACAGCAAATATCTCACCATCTACAATCTTAACCACCCTTTTTGCCGCCTTCGCAACCTCAAGGTCATGTGTTATCATAACTATAGTGTTTCCCATATCATTAAGTTTTCTGAATAATTTCAGAACTTCCTTACCGCTTTTACTGTCTAATGCACCTGTTGGCTCATCTGCAAGAAGGATTGCCGGTTCTCCAACCAATGCCCTGGCGATCGCAACTCTCTGTTTCTGACCACCTGAAAGTTCATTTGGTTTATGATTTATCCTTTCTTTAAGACCGAGCATTTCTATAGTATCCATGCACATTTCCTGTGCTTCTTCATGCTCATATCCTCTCATAAGAAGCGGCATTATAACATTCTGGATAACCGTATATGTAGGTATCAGATGATAATTCTGAAAAATAAAACCTATCTTTTCATTTCTGATACTTGTAAGTTTCTTCTCTTTCATAGAATGTATTGCAAGCCCGTCAAGATAATATTCACCTTCATCAAAAAGATCCATGCAGCCGATAACATTCATAAGCGTGGACTTTCCAGAACCCGACGGACCAAGAATGGCAACAAACTCACCTTCGTCAACGGTAAAATTGATATCTTTAAGAACATGAAGTGACTCCCTGCCCATATCATAAGTTTTATTAACATTTACAATCTCTATCTTATGCTCATTATGTTGATTAGCGTCATTCTTTTTATCAATATCCTTACCCGTCTTTTTCTTCCTGAATTTTATCATAAAAATCACCTTTCCTATATAAGCTTTATTATGCATTTGTGAAACTGCCATAATTGATGGTTAAATTTTGCAATTGATACAATAATAATTAGTTTCACAATTACATAGTAAACTCTATGCTCACGAAACAATCCATACACCGACAACAACCTTTTCACCACTTGAATCTTTCTCAAGTATCATCTTTATGATATCTCCGTTTGAAAGCCTTGAAAATGTTGTCGTTTTTCCAAGTGATGTTATAACATCTGTTCCTACAGGTATCATCGTACTCCCTGTCTCATCTGTAAGTGTATAAATCTTTTTACTGCTTTTGTCTGAAGATTTGCTGCTACCAGAATCCGACTTTTTATCTGAACTGCCTGAAGATGAATCCTGACTGTCGTTTTTATCAGATGAGCTGTTTTCCGACTGTGAATCTCCCCCATTCATATCGGGTGCTCCTCCACCCTGTGAACTTCCACCGTTCATGTCAGGTGCCCCACCACCCTGTGGCATATCTCCTCCACCATTCATATCAGGTGGTCCACCTGCTGACATATCATTTCCATTGCCACTCTGTCCACTTTTTTGGGAGTCCGAAGCAATGTTTGCGTCCGAATTATTTTTTGATTCTGAGTTGTTTCCTGATGAATCACTTCCACTATTCTTGTCAGATGTTCTTCCCCCCTGAGAATTTCCTCCGTTCATATCAGGTGCTCCACTCCCCTGCGGCATATCCCCACCGTTCATGTCAGGTGCTCCTCCGCCTTGCGAATTTCCACCATTCATATCAGGTGCTCCGCTTGCGGATGGCATCCTGCCTTTCTTTGAATCTGAATCCGATGCACTCTGCTCCTT
Source organism: Eubacterium sp. MSJ-13 (assembly GCF_018918235.1). Lineage (GTDB taxonomy): Bacteria > Bacillota > Clostridia > Lachnospirales > Lachnospiraceae > Butyribacter. The sequence continues at coordinate 301 of NZ_JAHLQE010000140.1, read as the reverse complement.
TACAACGGTATACTCTATCTCATTTCCGTATATTGCCGTTATCTTGCAGGCTACTATCTCCTGATTTGATTTCAGTTTAACCGAGCTTATATCATTAGTTGCCTCCTCCTTCTCCTTAGAACAGCCTGACAGCACAAGGCACATAATAAGAAATACCCCAAGAACCTTTCTACATTTCTTTATATTCAGCATATTCTCACCTTCTTAAACTATTTTTTACATTTTCAAAACTATCAATACATTTAAGTCAAGCGGATATTCGCAATCCGCTTTGCTACTTGCTCATAACACTATTAGCTGC